>JBKBIY010000080.1:0-5509 GCA_046294045.1 bacterium
TATTTAAAGATGATTAAAAAAATGGGAGATTTTAAATCCCTACTTTCTATGCTCCCTCTAAAAATGTTCGGTATAGATCCCGTGGCTTTAAGGGATGTAGAAGTAGATCCTAAAACAATAGATAGAATAGAAGCAATGATAAACTCAATGACAAAGGAAGAAAGAAGAAAACCTGATATAATTAATAGCTCAAGAAAAGCACGAATAGCCCGAGGAAGCGGTACATCCATAAGAGAAGTTAATAACTTAATAAAACATTACAGAGAAATGAGAAAAGTACTAAAGAAAATGGGTACAATCGTTAAAAAAGAAAATATACCAGAATTTAATCTCCCCGTAAAACCATCAAATATAAAAGATATCCTCAGTATGTTTGGGAAAAAATAATCTAAAAATGGATTCTAAAACAACTTACTAAAAGTAAGTTCTAAAATAACTTACTAAAAGTAAGTTATAAAACAACATAAAAGGAGGTTAGAAAATGTTAAGAATAAGACTATCAAGATATGGCCACAGACATAATCCTTGGTACAGAATAGTAGTAGCTGATTCAAAAGCAAGAAGAGATGGAAAATACGTAGAAAAAATAGGATACTATAACCCTAGAATGCAACCTAAAGTCCTAGAAATTAATCTTGAAAAATTTAAATATTGGGTAAACAAAGGAGCACAGCCTACAGAAACTGTAAAAAAACTTATCGAAAGATACCAACAAAAATTACTCAAGAAGTAATTACCTAGGAGGTAGATACACAATGTTAATAACTCCTAATGATTTTCATAGAGGAGTAGTTATAGAATATGAGGGAAATTTATGGCAAGTAATAGATTATCAACATACAAAAATAGCTCAAGCAAGAGCTTTCGTATCAACTAAAATTAAAAATCTTAAAACTGGCCAAGTACTTGAAAAAAAATTTGATAGTGAAGAAAAATTTAAAAGAGCTATCATAGAAACTAAACCTATGCAAGCTCTTTACAAAGATCAAGACAACCTTTATCTAATGGATCAAGAAACATTCGAACAATACGAAATTCCTCTAAAAATAATAGAAAAAGAAATAGGATTCATAAAAGATGGTGACATTGTTAATGTTATGATGTATGAAGGTAATCCTATTGCAGTATCTTTGCCTTCTACAGTAGTTCTAAAAGTAGAATACACCGAAAAAGCAGTTAAAGGAGATAGAGTTTCAAGCGTAATGAAACCAGCTACTTTGGAAACCGGTATAACCATAAATGTTCCTATATTCATAGATATTGGGGAAAGTATAATTGTAAATACTGAAACCGGTGAGTACGTTGGTAGAGCCTAAGTTCCTATAGAAGTGCTTAAAAAAAATATCTCTTTATCTTCTATAATAGCAATTTCTTTTACAATAGTCTTATTTCTTAGCGTTTTTCAATTTTCTTACGCAGTTAAAAAATCTCTACCTTTCTCTTTTGAAAATAAAACTTCTATAGCGGTTTTTGATATTTACACAAATCAAATAGAATATTATTACCATGAAAGAGATTTACTAATTCCTGCTTCCACTATGAAACTTGTTACCTCCTTAAATTCCCTATCTATCCTTGGCCCATTCTATACTTTTGAAGTTAAAGTATATAAAGACTTAGATAATATCATAATAAGCTCAAATTATAATCCTAGCTTGATAGAAGAAATAGTAAACGATCCTTATGATTTGCTTAAAGAGGGTATAAAAGATGTTTTATTAGCTAACAAAGTGGAGAAAATACAGGAAGTTTACATTGATTCTGTTTTACCTTCATATTTTCCAGAATCATGGAAAATATATGAAGGCGAAGCTTTTGCACCTTACTTATCCACTTTTTCCTTTAACCAAAATATGATAAAAATACAGAAAAAAAATAACGGGTTTATTATCTATCCTCCCGTATTTGATGAGTTAAGGGATTATAATAAACTAGTTAGTATAGTTTCTAACCTTAGAGAGATAGATGGAGCTTTTTGGTATATTTATCCTTCTCCCCCAGAGTACAATAAAAAAGTCATAAAAAAAATATTCAAAGATTTAGGCTATGATGTAAATGTAAAATTCTTAGAAAATCCTATTAACAAAGATGTTGAATATCTAGGTAGTTTTCCTACTGCTACTCTTTTGGAAAGTTTAAGATACCAAAATTTTTGGAGCGATAATTTTGTTGCTCAACAAATTTATAACAAATTAAAATATGAAATAAATTTTGATTTTTCGCAGTATTATAAAGATTACGGTGTTATAATAGATGATGGATGTGGTTTATCCAGAAAAAACAGAATTTCTGCTTATTTTCTTGCTGAATTGCTATCAAAAGCTGATGATTTCGGATTATTAGATTACCTAATTTTTACCTTACCTGGATATAACGAAGGTACACTAGAAAAAAGAGATTTACCTCCCACTGTTAAGGCTAAAACAGGTACATTAAATGATGTTTCTTCTTTAGCAGGATACATCAAAACTTTAAAAGGTAAATGGTATAGTTTTGCAATAATCTATAACGGTCCAAATGTTTATAACGCTAAATTAAATGAAGAAAAAATTTTAAACTACGTCTATAAAAATTGGTAAACCATTAAACATGAAAATATCTGTACAAATAAGCACTTTTAACAGATCTATTATACTAAAAGAAGTTCTTCTTTCGCTAGATAACCAAACTATAGATAAAAATTTATATGAAGTATTGGTAATAAACGATGGAAGTACTGATGACACCAAAGAAATGGTTGAAAATTTATCCACTAAAGTTTCCTATAATTTAAGACTGATAAATCAAGAAAATTTAGGACTACCTATTGCAAGAAATCAAGGAATAAAAAATACAGACTGCGAAATAATTTTGTTTATAGATGATGATGTTTTAGCTGATAAAAATCTTATTCTTGAACACTATAAGATACACAAACAAATAGATAAAGTAGTAGTAAGAGGATGGGTGAATCATATAAGTCAGTTAAAAATTCCAGAAAAACCAGTTTTTAAAATAGCTGATTTTTCAACCTCTTTCTTCTGGACTAGTAACGTATCCATAAGAAGAGAATATTTGATAAAAGCTGGAATGTTTTATGAAAAATTCGATAAATACGGATGGGAAGATATAGAGATGGGTTATAAACTAAGAAAAATCGGTATGAAGCTTTTGATAAATAACCGAGCTATTGGATATCACTATAAACCGTTGCCTTCCGTTATAAATCTTGAAAAAATTCTTGAAATAGAAAAGAAAAGAGCCATAAGTGCAAAAATCTATTATAATCTTTATCAAAGCCTTAGAACTAAGTTAGCAACAGGTAATTACTTCCCCCCTAAAAACTTTTATCAATTTCTTTCAAATTCTTTCGTATACGATTTCGTTTTTAAATCAATTAAAAACTCTAATAATGGCTTTTTAAACAGATTTTTCCTTTCCTTATTAAAAAAAATGTACTATTACAAACATTTGTGAAATTAATTAATAAAACATGAAGGAAAACGTAGAACAAGAAATTGAAAAATTAATAAACCTAATAAATTATCATAACTGGAGATATTATGTTTTACAAGATCCAGAAATTTCAGATGAAGAATTTGATGCTCTATATAACAAATTAAAACAATTAGAAAAAAATACAGGAATAATAAAACCCTACTCCCCTACCCAAAGAATTTCTTCACTCCTTAGTGAATTCAAAAAAGAAGAACATATTTCCCCAGTACTAAGTCTTGACGCTGTCTATAATAAAGAAGAACTTAAGGAATTCCTTAAAAGTATATTTAAAAACCTGAATTATAATGCCGTAGAATTTTTATGCGAATTAAAATTTGATGGGATAAATTTATCAGTAATTTATAAAAAAGAGAACGGTAAATTTGTTTTTCTAAAAGCTTTAACACGAGGAGATGGATTTCAAGGAGAAGATGTTACACTTAATGCTAAAACAATTAAAACCATTCCCTTGGTTATATATCCAGAACTACCTAACCAAGTGGAATTTATTCAAGTTAATGGAGAAGTACTGCTTTACAAAGAAGATTTAGAAATTATAAATAAGCAAAGAGAAAAAGAAAATTTACCAAAATTTAGTAATACTAGGAACGCAGCAAGTGGGAGTTTAAGACAGCAGGATCCTTCCATCACTGCTTCGCGAAATCTTAAGTTTTTCGCTTACCATTTTAAATTCTTTGACACCAATAAAAAAGAGCTCATAATTGAAAAAAAATTATCAAAACTATTTGAAATTTTTTCAAAGTATTTTGTAGTTAGCCCAAAATACGAAATAGTTGACATTTTTTCTATTGAAGATATTTTTAAACTAGAAAATTATTATCAAAGAATACAAAATGAAAAAGAAAATTTTCCTTTTGAAATAGATGGAGTAGTTTTTAAAATTGATAATATTGAGTTTCAAAAAATTTTAGGAAATACTTTAAAGAATTATAAATGGGCAGTAGCTTACAAATTTTCTAGCGACATTTTTATTACGAAGTTAATTGATGTGGAGTATCAAGTAGGTAGAACAGGAGTTATAACCCCTGTAGCAGTACTTGAGCCTATAAATATTGATGGGGTAAAAGTAAAAAATGCTTCTTTACATAATTTTGATTATATAAAGAGTAAGGATATAAAAATTGGGGATTATGTAGAGGTTAGGAGAGCTGGCAAAGTTATTCCTGAAGTTGTTAAAGTTATAGAGGAATTAAGAGAAAATGTAAAAGAGATAGAAAAACCTTTAATTTGTCCTTCTTGCGGATCGAAATTAGAGGAAGACGGATCTTTTTTGATTTGTAAAAATCCCAACTGTATCGAAAAGATCATAGCTAAAATTGTTCATTGGTTTAGTAAAGAAGCTCTTAATATAGACGTTTCCGAAGGAATAATTTCCAAATTAGTAAAAAGTGGATTGGTAAAAGATGTAGCAGACATGTATAAATTAACACCTGCAGAGTTAGCTATTGTTGGTAATTTAGGAAAAAAATCTGCTTCAAAACTTTACCATTTAATTCAATCTACAAAGAATAGCACTTTTGATAAAGTTTTGTATGCTTTAGGAATACCTTCGGTAGGATTAGCTACTTCAAAATTACTAGCCCAAAAATTCAAAAATATAGATGAATTAATGAATGCAAATTTCAATGAATTAAGCGAAATTCCCAGAATAGGACCAGAAATAGCAAAAAACATAAAAGAATTTTTCGAAAACCCAGAAAATAAAAAACTCATAGAAAAACTAAAGAAAATAATGAATAATTTATAAAAAAGATATTCCTAAGCTCTTAATTATTTAATTATTTACTAAAATTATTTACTAAACTGCAGCTTTTTGGACATTTTCTACCAATTTCTTAAAAACATCAAAATTTTCGACAGCTAATAATTGTAAGTTTTTTCTATCTATCAGTATATTATTCTTTTTCAGTAAATTTATAAATTTGCTATAGGATATTCCACACATTCTGCAAGCGGCATTTATTCTTTCGATCCATAGCTGTCTGAAATTTCTCTTTTTTTGTCTTCTATC
>JBKBIY010000081.1:0-5471 GCA_046294045.1 bacterium
GTTGCCGTAACGGTTATATTTTTTACGATGTCCGCTACTATGGTAGCTTACTTTTATCAATTTCCTCCTTTTGATGTTTTTAGGGATTCTTCGGTTTATAGGAATGTATTTTTTGAATTAACCAAAACGATTAAAGAAGCGGATTCTATAAAAAACATCTATTCTAACGAAGCTATTTATATTCAAGTAAAAAATAATATTTATGCTTATAGGCTTAACAAAACAGCAAAGAGATTGGAAAAATCAGTAGATGGAGGGTATAATTGGTTTCTTTTGCCAAATTGTTCAAATATTGAAGCGATAAATTTTAGAGCCCCTACTCCCTACTCTTCAGCAAAAATAGTACATGTATCTTATAAATCTTTCTACCCTTCCTCAAAATTATCTAAATACCATCAATTCATTGTAAAAATTAGAAAAGAGGAAAAAGAGGAAGAAGTGAATTATGTAATCTCAGGAATAAATCCTAACAATCAAATTGTTTTTTCAATAGGAAATACTTCTAATTGGCAAAATTTTGTTAATGTTTCAAACAGAACCTCGCTAAACACTTTAAATTTAGATACTTTTATAAGTTCATATAATATTTGTGCTCCCGTAAGAGTTGGCTCGTCTTCAACTTATCAACTTTGGAAATTTACTAAACAAAATCCTAATTCTTCATTTTCTTATGAATTAGATACGGTGTCATCTTTTAATAGAGGAACAACAGATACTAGCCCTGGAGCTGATAATGACTGGTTAAAAGTTATAAGTGTAGGGGATTATCTTTATACAGCCTATGCTGTAATAGAAAATTTATATACCCCTTCCAATGGTACTTACGAACAATATTATAGTGTTTATTTTGCCTATAGAAAAATAATAAATATCCCAACAGACTATGGTGGTAATTATGAAAAAAGCAGTTGGATAAAAAGAAAAATTTTTTATGTAAGAAAAGGGGATATAGGAAATGGGGATGTTAGGTTTGTAAGGATTGCTTATGGGCAAGCTGTAAGCAACAAGTTTCATATTACATTTTGTGTAGGAAATACTAATTTTAATCCGGGATTAAATGATTTTTACTATGCTAGAAGCCCAGATGGTATTAATTGGAATATAAAAAATATAGATGATTCATTACTTTCAGATAATCTTAATCCTTTATTTGTAGTACCTTTGGTTGGTACTTTAAATGGTACATCAAATACTTTACACTTCGTTTTTGTTAACTACATTCCCACAACAGGGAATAATTTTAATATCTCCTATTTATCAACAAATGATTTAGAAAATTTTACTTTGCAAAATTTAAATACTGATTGTAAATATGGGTTGAATGGGCAGGATCAGAATTTTCCCATTACAATTGATATTATACGAGATTTTGAAGCTTTGTTATACGACAATTCCATACATTTGGTTTTTGGTATCCAAGGAAGAAGCGGAGCATGGAATAATAATCTTATCTACAAGCTCATTTACATGGTAAAACAAGATTTCAATAATCCTGCGGTTTATAATATTTATCCTACTGCTAATTCATCCATTCCTTTTAATTCATCTTCCATTTCCATAGGAGGCAATTATGTTCATATTGTTGCTTCCTCAGGGGCGACATTGTACTATATAAGAAATACATTAACCTATTCCCTAACCCAGAACTTTTCGGTAAATTCTTACAATCAAGGTAATAACATGTTTCCATTTTCGATTGATACATTTTATAGTCATCCTTACCTTTATGTTTCTTTTTACTTACGCGGGTTAAATCATAGTACTCGGGATTTAAATTTTATAAGGATAAGCAACTTTACTAGTAATACTCCTCTTCTTCAAAGAATAAACAACCGGACAATTGATGATAATCTAACTATTCCTAATAGTAGCATAGATGGAAATGTTTTGTTAAGTAGTGATAATGTAACAAACGGGGTAATGTCGGGTTTAACAATAAGTTCAAAAGGTTACCTTCATTTTCTTACATTTTGTGCAAATGCTGGTTCACTAGGAGAAATTATTTATACTGATCCTGCTAATTCTACAACAGGTACTCTTCCAAGTAATGGTAAATTTGACACTTTGCTTGTTCATAGAAGTACTCCTTATTATAGAAGCATAAATGTTGCAAACAATGGAGTTATAAGCTACGCAGATAATGATACCGCGGAAACCACTGCTCCCGCTGGAGGAAAAATTAACGACATAAAAGTATACATTGACGGATTTATAACAGAAATAGATGGTAATAGAAGATTTGATATAAATAACAATACAGATATACCAGGTTCCAGGAGTTGTGGATTTTATAACGATATTCAAAATGTTGACAATACCATTTATGTAGCTTATAGTGAGTTAATTGGGTCCTCTCTTAGATTAAGATTAGCAACTTCTAATGATAAAGGGCAAACTTGGAATATTGAAACGGTTAACTCATCCAATTCAGCAAGAGATATAAATTTAATAGCTAAAGGAAACATCTTAAACATAGTTCATAGAAATTCATTAAATAACTTAATTATAAATAAAAAGGTATCTGGTTCGTGGGTCGGATATTCTCCAGCTTTGGCAACTAATAACTTCAATATACGGACATTTTTAGATTCCCAAAATAGATTGCATATCCTTAGTTTTTCATCTAATGATCCTAATAACCTAACAAACCAAGCTTATTATAGAGTTTTTGATAACTCAACAAATACTTTTTTGGATACGGGATTAACTGGAGATAGCTTATTATTAGTTCCTAACTACGCTACTACTTTTTCTTCACTTGGTCCTTATGGTGATATACTTGTTGATGGTGATACTGTTTTAATAGTGGTTAATAGCAGAAGAGTTTTGCAGAATAACTACAGTCTTGATTTACTTGTTTATAAAGATGGTCAATGGCAAGATCCTATACCACTACCCCCTTCTTCTCCCATAGACTACCTGCTAACATCCTTAAGAATAAACAAATGGTAAAATGAACCTTTCTTTTATATTACCGGTATATAACGCCCAAGATTTTATAAAAGATTCTTTAAAAAAATTAACCGATTTCATTCAAGAAATAGAATATTTAGAACGCATCCAAATAATACTTGTTAATGATGGAAGCAAAGATGACACCCTAAAAAAAATTCAAGAATTCATAAGTAATTTTAATACTTTACCAAACGAGAAGGAAATTTACTTTACTTTAGTTTCCTATGAACAAAACAAAAACATAGGATTTGCAATAAAAGAGGGAATTAAAAAAGTTGATAATGAGATAGTTTTAATAATGGACTGTGACCTACCCTTCAAATTAGATATAATCGCCAAGGGTTTAAATTTAATAGCTCAATACGACCTAGTAAGCGTAGATAGAACAAAAAATAAAGAATCCTATAAAGTAAGCTTTTTTAGATTGATTTTACATAAAGGCTTAATAAAAATTATAAAATTAATCTTTGGTAAATATGTTTTTGGCATACCTGATTTCGTAGCAGGCTTTAAAATAATACGAACGGACAAACTAAAAAACATAGAAAAATACTTAATATCAAATACTTCGTTAGTTCATTTTGAAATTTTGTTATGGGCAAATCTTATGAGCTATAAAATTTGCTTTGTTACCCCCATACTAGAGGAATCAACAAATAAATTTTCCACTTACTCCTTAAAAAAGATATTCTTTACAATCATTAAAATAATTTTTGAGCTTATTTTTATTAGACTAAATTTACAAAAGATAGCAAAGGATGTCAAAAAAAATGAAAGACAAGATTGAAATTTATTTTGAAGATTTAGATATTGAAGGTTACGCTGTTGGTTATATTTCCCAAAATGACAGGACAGGAAAAATTAAAGCCGTAGGGGTTTTACCTGGCGAAAGAGCTATTGTAACGCCTATAAAAAAAACAGGTGATTCTTACCTTACCATTCCTTTAGAGATAACCGAAAAATCAGAGTATAGAACTAAGGAAAAAGAGGATCATTTTTTATCCTGCTCCCCTTGGCAAATAACAACTTACCAATACCAACTATTACTAAAGAAAGAAATTTTAAGAAAAATATGGGGTACGGAAGTGGAAATTGAACCTTCAAGCCGTCAAACTGGATACCGAACTAAAATGGAGTTCTCTTTCTATATTGATCAAAAACCATTTTTAGCTTTCTTTAAACGAGGAAGCTTTAAAGCTAAATATAAGTTAACTAATGGTTGTATTCTTGCTGATGAAAAACTAAATTCATTCGCTCTAAAAATTTTAAATTCCCTTAGCACCTATTCTTCAGACAAGCTATTTAAGATCTTAAAAGGTTTAACAGTAAGACAAAGTAAGGGATATAATCAGTATTTAGCAGGCTTGTTTGTTAAAAATGAGGATTTCAAGTTACAGGTTGATTTAGAAGAGAATGAGGGATTACAGATTTATTATTCTGATCCCAAGTCTCCAGCATTCGTATTTACTTCCTTAATATCAAAACAAAAAATAGAAGAAATAAAAGAAAGAGTTTTAAATATTGATGTATATTACGGTTTAGCTTCTTTTTTTCAAAATAACATCCCTTTATTTGAAAGTGCACTAGAAAATATAAAAAAACATCTAAATAACTCTGCAGAAAAAGTAGTGGATTTGTACTGTGGAGTAGGTGTGATAGGTTTAAACTTAGCAGAATTATCAAAAAAAGTTATAGGAGTAGAAATAAACGAGCAGGCTTGCAATTTTGCAAAATTCAACGCCAAGCTAAATAATATTAATAATTTTGAAGTTTTATGTTTACCAGTGGAAAAATTAAACCAAGAATTACTAAAAAATACAGAGATTTTAACGGTAGATCCTCCTAGAACTGGACTTCATCCTAAGTTAATTAAGTTCATTCTTAATGAGCAACCGAAAAAAATTGTTTATCTTTCCTGTAATCCAGCTACTCAATACAGAGATTACGAATTACTAAAAGAAAAATACAATATAACATTCATAAAAGCTTATGATTTCTACCCTTTAACAACTCATATAGAAAGCTTACTAATACTTGATAAAAAATAAAAATACTTTTCAAATGCTTATTAAAAAATTAAATTTGTAGTACAATCTCCATATTTTGGTAAAATCAAAACATCAAGGTAAAAGAAATAATAACAGCATAAATAAAACAATAATTAAGAGATTTCAAAAATACTGTATCAGGACAACTAGAAGGATTTAAATTAGCAATGGAGAGTATATCCGAAAGGCAAGTAATGTAGAAAGCGAAATGAGAAGTATAAATCAAAAAATAGATACAATGTTTATACAACTAAATAATAGAGTAGACGAAACAAACAATAAAATGGAAGTAATGTTTATGCAACTAAATAGTAGAATAGATGAAATAAACAAGAGTTTAAACGAAGTAAACGCAAGTTTAAATAAAAGAATAGACGAGACAAACAAAAGGATGGAAGCAATGTCAATGCATTTAAATAATAGAATAGATATTTTATCAAATAGAATAGATGGTTTATCAAATAGAGT
>JBKBIY010000082.1:0-5450 GCA_046294045.1 bacterium
CTTACTAAAATCAAAAAAGTTGGGATTAAAACCAAAATTCATCTCCTTATCCAAGTATCCTAAATAAGGTAGATAAAAAAAATGATTTATATCATTATTTTTATCAATCTCTTTAAACTCCAAATTTTTACTCTCCTTAAGATAATTAACAATCCAATAAGCTTGCAATATATCACCAGATATCCTTAAAGGATAAATATCTTCCTGAAAAACTAATGCTTTATAGCTAGTTGATATACCTACGCTAATAGACATACTAATTTATAAGATCACTTCGAATAATCTTAAAATAATTAGACTTTAGATCGTAAATATCTTGATCAACATAAAGTGAACAATCATATAAAAAAGACTTCCAAAACAAAAATTTGTAAAATTCATTGGCATTGTAATTTATTTTCTTAACATCATCGACTTTAACCAACAAATTCACTTTAAAAGGATAATTATTAAAAACTATGTTTCTATTTTGATCAAAATTTTTCCAAAAACTATCATCTATTATGAAAAAAGCCTCTTTTCCATTAGAATTGTTGCTAAATCCTTTAGGGTTATTTTTAAAAATGTTAAAAAACTCGAGATCGTCAAAACTAAACCAATAACCCTTTATAAAATTTTCATTAATCGTGCTATCAAAAAGATGTTGATACCATTTTTTTTTATCCTCATTTTCAAATACTGCAATATTCAAACCCTTAGGACTTGTAAATAAAACACAATTTTCAGAATAAATATTACTCTTTATGAAATTTATAGATTCTTGATAATTTTCAAAAAAAACGTTTTCCATCAAATCCATATACCAAGCAATATACTTCTTTTTATCCAACTTTAACTCTCTATACATAAAAGGTAAAAAAACAAATTTACTTTTATCAACGTCGTAAAGAGAATTTTTAACTTTGATTTCAAAAAGATCTTTGTATACCTCTACTTTTGTATAGTAATTAAGATAAATCTCAATAGTTGGAATAAAACCCTTTTCTTTTACAAAATGATCCACAATTTTTTCGTTTTCCCTTAAAACGGCATCATATATTTCTCTGTAACTCAATGATCTCAATACCTTTTGAAGATTCGTATCTTGATTTTCTTTGTTCTTGTTTTCCAAAACTTTTATAACAGATTTAACATTTCCCTCTATAGTCATTATATCTTTTTCCATATTATAAATTACTCTATCAGCTTGAATATACTGATCTTTTCCTTTACCTTTAACATTTCCCTTTAAAATCATTGTTTTAGTTTTTCCATTGTAGATTAATTGATTAGCACTAAGATAAATTTCTTTAGAAACAATAGTTAAATTTTGTGGAATAAATACATTTTCATTTTCCCAATTGTAAACAAGAATTGAAGTATATAACTCAAAATAATCCCAACTATCTTTTTCTTTTTTATCAGTATTTTTTATTCTTACATAAACATTTTTTTTAGCTTCTGCTTTTTTTTTATCGAAGAAAACCTCAACAAAATCCGACTTTATAAAAGTTCTTGGATTATATAATCTTGTATTACCGACAGCTTTACCATATTTCTTTTCTTCAAAATATTTGAAATTATCACAAGTTATTTTTGTATCTTCGTAAAAAATATTTACATTTCCTGAAAGTTCAAAGAACTTGTTTTTGGCATCATAAAAAAGCTTGTCACTAGTATGGTAAATATAAGAAGTATTTTTATCTGATTTTTCTTGCCCAAAAGCAAAAAAAAATAGAAAAAAAACTAAAGATATACCAATAAAAATAAAATTTTTAATATTTTTCATCTGCTGCTTTTTGAAGCCGATTCATAATTGAAAAACCTAAACCTTCTCTGACAACTCCAACCACCACTATTAAACCTTGCTCACTCTTGTCTGCTAAATACAACTTTTCAAACAAATTTGAAGAAATCACTCTATAGTCCATTTTATCAGACAAATACTCAATTCTTCCAAAATTTTTGTCTTTTTTTACTTCAAATTCCCTTGAAGGTAAAATTAAAAATATTTGATTATAATCTCCGATATTTTCAACTACCTTTTCAAGTTTTTTAACAGTTTCAGTATAATTTATTTTTTCGTTTTCAAGTACTGGATATATTAAAATCATCTTTTTATGAGGGCTATAGTGTTTATCCAATTGACCAGGAGAAAGTATTTTCTTTTCTTCAAGAAATTTTACAGTTTTATTTAAAACTCTTTCTATTCTTTCTATTTCCAGAGCACCGGGTCTTAAAAGAAAAACTTCATTATCTTGAAATGTTATCACGGTAGATTCTAAACCAAATTGGCATTTTCCACCATCTAAAATAAAATCAATTTTGTTATTTAGCATTTCAGCAACTTGAAAAGCAGAAGTTGGGGATATATATCCAAAAGGATTAGCACTCGGAGCCGCTATTGGCACACCTGCATAATCTATTAATTTTAGAGCAATTGAATTACTGGGCATCCTTATAGCAACTGTTCTTAAACCCGCTGTAACTATATCAGGAATTATATCTTTTTTAGGTAAGACTATAGTTAACGGTCCTGGCCAAAAATTTTGTATTAACTTCTCAACATCTTCGTTTATATTTTCAGCATAAAGATAAATATCTTCTTTTTTGGAAATATGAACGATAAGGGGATCAAAATCTGGGCGATTTTTTACTTCAAATATTTTGGCTACCGCTATTTTACTTAGGGCATTTGCACCAAGCCCGTATACAGTCTCAGTAGGAAAAGCTACAAGCCCATCCCTCTTTATTACCTCAGCAGCTTGAATTATATTTTCCTCATAGTACCCAGATAACCACCTTGTCATCAAATTTCACTAACTTTCCTCTTGAAAAACTATTTCCTTTACCACTTTTCTCTTAAAGTTTTGTTCATAAATGTAAACTTTGTCTGGCTCTTCATCTCGAACATATTTGTGTTTACCAGAACAATATGGAAAATTGTCAGTTAACCCACAGGTACATATCCAAATTTTTTTGCCTTCGATTTCAATAGGTAATGGTTCGGTATTTTCGATTTTAATTAATCTAGCCATAGATAAGGAGTGCCGAGGCCCAGAGTCGAACTGGGGACACACGGATTTTCAGTCCGCTGCTCTACCTCCTGAGCTAC
Organism: bacterium; assembly: GCA_046294045.1. Taxonomy (GTDB): domain Bacteria; phylum DRYD01; class DRYD01; order DRYD01; family DRYD01; genus DRYD01. The sequence goes on from JBKBIY010000082.1 coordinate 3,095, forward strand.
CTCGGCTTTTTTAAACCCTTTAAAAACTATATTCTATACAAACAAAAACTACCCTCCTATACTTAAAAATATCTCATAAAAATTAAAAAATTTAGTTATCTTTTTACATTTTTAACAAAAAATAGCTTGAAAAATCTTTGAAACTTTAAATAAACTAAACTGGAGGCGAGCTAAATGTTAGGAATAAATCCATACCTAAACCTTAACTTAAACACCCCTTATTACAACATAAACTCCAGTGTAATAAACTTTAATTTATCAACATATTACCAATTATCAACATCAATAACTGACTTAGCCAACATTTCTAATTTTTACCAATATTTTAACACATCTCCAACTTTAACAAGCGGATTAATACAAAATATGCTTCCAAACTTATTTGGAAACAACTTCGGTATAATTCCACAAAATAATCCCCTTTCTATAAGCCTACTTACACAAAATAATTACCCCATAAACAATCAGTTATTTCTAATATTACTTATGCTACTTCTAACGTTAGTTCTACAAAATAATACACAAACACCTTTTGGTAACCCTTATAATTTCGGTAATATTCCAACTCCTGGAATCGGAGGTATGCCAGGAATTGGAATCATGCCCAGTAATATACCAGGAATAGGAACTTTCCCAGGTAATATACCAAACATTTATAACTCACCAATAAACTACCCATCCAATATATCAACTGATTCATCATCAAATGCAGGAGGAAGTGTAGTTAACATAGCCCTTCAACAAGTAGGTAAACCATACGTATTCGGTGCCACTGGACCAAACGCTTTCGACTGCTCAGGATTGGTTCAATGGGCATTCAAAAAAGTAGGAGTCAACTTACCAAGAACAGCAGATATGCAATTCAGAGTAGGTAGGCCAGTATCTAAGGATCAATTACAACCCGGTGATCTTGTATTCTTTGCAAACACTTACAAACCAGGTATATCACATGTAGGAATATACATAGGAGGAGGAAAATTTGTACACGCCGCAAACGAAAAACAAGGTGTAATAGTTAGTAGCCTCTCTGAAAGTTATTGGGCTCAACATTACGCAGGAGCAAGAAGAGTATAAATACCACCATATAAAAATAAATCAAAAAAACATTAAGGTAAACCATCCACAAGGGAAAAGGTTGATATTTAAATTCTATAATTCCTTCTCCTTTATCTACAACTACTCCCTTAACCAAACAATTAACTTTTAAAAGCGGCTTATTTTGTCCATTAACTTTAACAGTCCACCCCCTATAATACAAATCATTAAAAACAACTAATCCCTTTTCCTTGCATTCATATCTAATTCTAACCAAACCATTTTTTTTCTCTAATACTTCCAATTTAACTTTAAAAAATCTATCATTATTAAAATATTTTTGATAATCTTTAGGTAAAAACACTGTATTAATAAAATCCTTTCCTACAATATCAACGTTTAAAGTACCAAGCAGATATTTAATTTCTCCAAGATTATTATAATACACCACCTTTTCAGGAGAAAAAATTAAAGGTAAAGCTTGATTATTAATATAAACATCATGCCCCATAAATCTATCCTTAAAAATGTAAACATTCCTTACATTCCCATCAAAAAAATTAGGCACAATCAAAGGAAAAGAATAAACCTCCACATCCTTTAATTCATAATATCTCGAAAAACTATTAATAGGGTAAATATTTATCTTTAAATTAACAAATTCATTACTTTCCCGCACATCAACAAAAAAAGGAATCAAAAAAATATCCCATTCTTTATCGTTAAAATAATAATCATTTAAAAAATAGTATCCAAGGTTTCTATTATTTTCATCTTTTATTTCTACTCCTAATCCATCAGTTAATCCCAAAACAAGCCTTCTGTACTTATAAAAAAAACTCATCTTACTAACCCTTGCTTTAAAAGAAACCAATAACATCCTGTTAAAGGTCTTGTTTCTAAATTTTAGAGAAAGTATGGAATTATTTTTTAGTGTAACTAACTTATTTACCAAATCAATTTTCAAATTTTGAGAATTTTGAAAAATCTCAGTTAAATTTTCCTATTTTCTTACAATTTTTTCTGAATTTAAACGCTGCAAATCCCAACTTTTTAAAGAACCAACAGATACATACCTATCGTACTTCTCCCTAAATTCATCATTTATAAAAATATACTTTACCGAAAAAAGACTAAGAAGAGAATTGTTTAAAATAAAGAAATAATCATTAGGAGTTAAAAAACTTCCATTCATCCAAATGTTAAAAAACTTAACAAAATCAAAATTTATAAGAGGTTCATAATAATTAAGCATACTAATTCCTTTAACCCCAGGAAACAAAATAGGAAAACCTGTAAAATAACAAATCCTATAGTTACC
>JBKBIY010000083.1:0-5372 GCA_046294045.1 bacterium
TATCCCCCCCTCTGTCAATTCTTCAATAAAAAACTACTAAACCTACTAACAAAAACCTTCAATGAGAAAAAAATACAAAAAGAGAGCTTTATCAAAATCGAGCTACCTTTTATAAACTTTATTTAAATTATAGTACTTAGATGCTAAATTTTCGAGTTTACTAATTAACAAATCATCCCTGTAAATCCAGTTATTCTCGCTTGTACCTGGAGTATTCATTCTATAATTTTCATCAAGATTTAATAAATCCTGTAAAGGTATGATAACAAGATTTGCAACAGAACCCAAAAGTAACTCAATAAAAATATCTGAAATGTTGTCTTCATTCATATCTTTCCTTCCTAAGTAAGAACTTAAAAAATCCAGATTAACATTCTCTTTTCTAAACCATCCCTTTGTGGTATTATTATCATGAGTACCTGTATAAGCTACAGTGTTAGAAGAATAATTATGAGGTAAATGAATATTAGAAGGATCACTAAAAGCAAATTGTAATACCCTCATACCAGCTATACCATAGTGATCCCTAAACTTGTCTACATCAGGTGTAATAACCCCTAAATCCTCTGCTACTATAGGTAATACCGAGAAATAATCCAGGAGTGTATCAAAAAATTCATAAGGTTTAGCTTCTTGCCAGGAACCAGTTGTAGCATCTTCACTACCAAAAGGAATTTGCCAAAAAGCAACTAATCCCCTAAAATGATCTATCCTAACCCAATCATATATTTTAAAACAAAAACTTAATCTTTCAACCCACCATTTGAAATTTTGTTTTTGTAAAGCATCCCAGTTATAAACGGGATTACCCCATAACTGACCAGTAGAGGAAAAATAATCAGGAGGTACACCGGCAACAAACTCTGGGCACCCATCCTCCCTTACCTTAAAAAATTCCCTATTAGCCCAAACATCCACGCTGTCATGTGCCACATATATCGGAATATCCCCAAAAATCAATATCCCCCTATCATTTGCATACCTCTTAAATTCCATATACTGATCCCAACATAAAAATTGCGTAAATACATAAAAATAGAATCTATCACTTGCTTGCTGAGACATCTTTTTAACTAAATTAGGAGAATAATTTCTATACTCTTCTGGCCATTCATACCACGGCTTAAAATTATGAAACTCCTTCAAAACATTATAAACAGCAAAATTAATACACCAAGAATTATAAGAAATAAACTTATCAAGCTCACTTTTTAATAAACTAAAATTTTTTTTAAAAGCAACTTCTAAAACCCTCCTCTTGAATTCAAAAGCATAACCATAATAAATTTTAGAATAATCCTTAATTCCATCGTTTAAAAAGTTTTCAATAATATCTTGAACCTCTTTATCTTCAATAAGCCCCTCTTGAATCATTTTATCAACCGAAATAAAAGCATACTCAAACCCAAAAGCAGAATTTCCACTATACGGAGAACCACTTATCCTACAAATAGGATTAATTGGTAAAATCTGTAAAACCTTAAATCCCATCCTCTTAATAACATCAATAACTTCAAAATTACCCCAGTCCCCTATAAAAATATCATACTTATTTCTTTTAAAGAAGGATTGAATAGGGTATAACACTCCACTTTTCCTTTTAACTAACCTCATAGTAATAGTAATTATATCTATTTTTCCACTTTACCTACTTTTTCCCACTTAGAAAAAACAAAATTAAATTTATCAAAATTGTTAAAACAATACTTATAACAATCGAAGTGGTAATAGGGAAAATGAAAGTAAAATTATCTTTTGAGTAATGAACGTCTCCGGGTAGTTTTCCTAAAACCCCCCAAAATTTCCCAATAACAAAAATCACTATCCCCAAAATTATTAGAAAAATACCTGTAATTTCAAGTATCTTCATTTTTTCTTTTTTCAAATGTTCATTTTTTTAAGTATTCATTTTTTCATTTTTTAAATACACAATCCTGTGAGGAAATGGTATTTCTATTCCTTCTTCTTTAAACCTCTTAAATATTCTTTTTCTTAGTGTGTGCAATATAAGACCTTGATCAGAAAACTCTCTTATCTGGCATATTAAAGTAAAATCAAGAGAGCTTTCTCCAAAACCGGGATTAAATCTTACAAAAGGCGGAGGTTCCTTTAACAATCCTTCCACTTCATCCGCAGCTTTGATAGCCTCCTCCAAAATAACCTTCTCAACCCTGTCCGGATCCTCATTATAACTAACACTTATAGGTAGGAGCAAAGACATCCTTTTTTCCGGTAAATGAAAATTAACCACTATACTTTGAGCTAACTTACTATTAGGTATTATAATTAAGTTATTAGATAACATCCTTATTTTTGTAGTTCTCCATCCTATTTCTTCTACATATCCTTCTTGCCCATTTTCTAACCTTATAAAATCACCGACTCTTATGGATTTCTCAGCTAATATATGAATACCTGCAAAAAGATTTGATAAAGTGTCTTGTAAAGCCAAAGCCACTGCCAAGCCCCCTATACCTAACGATGTAAGTATCGGTAATATCGAAATATTTAATACACTAAGTATTATAAGAAATCCAATAACTAGAATTAATCCTTTTATAACACCGTATACTATCCCCGTCGGCGTAATAGGTAGCTCAAGCTTGTTAACATAGTTCCTCAAAACCTGCTCAATTAAATTAGCAAAAGCATAAGTAAATGAGAATATCAAAAATACATAAACAACTTTTGATAAATTGGAAGAATATTTTTCAGGTATTTCGGAAAAAATTAAGATATTATTAATTGAAAGAGCAATAACCCAGAAAAGCGAAGGTATCTTAAATATTTTAATAATAAAATCATAAATCTCCAAACCCGTAGCTTTCTTAATCCTCTTTAGAACCTTAAAAACCAAAGCTCTTAAAACCAAAAATAAAACAAACGAAAACGAACCTATTAAAACAGCATTCAAAACAAACTTTACATCTACATTCATATACCTACTATATCTATCTTTTACCCCCAAAACTAAAGAATTCTGAAATAACCTCATTATCTGTGTTCATTAACTCCTCAGGCTTACCTTTAAACAAAATCTGCCCATTGTAAATGAATATAACATATGAAGCTATCTGTTTAATAGATAAAACATCATGACTAACAATTATATTGGTAATATTGTATTTGTGGTTTATTTCGACAATCATTTTGTTTATTTGATTTGCCGAGATAGGATCAAGACCACTGGTAGGCTCATCATAAAATATTATTTTAGGTAAAGTTATTATTGCCCTTGCAAAAGCTACCCTTTTCTGCATACCACCACTTAAACTAGCCGGATAATAATCCTCTACACCACTCAACCCCAAAAACTCTAGTATCTCCCTCGCTTTGTTAACATACTCCTTTCTTAACCTCTTAAAATCTTTACCTTTTCTAAATTTTAGCGGTAATAAAATATTTTCCAAAACTGTCAAAGTATCTATTAAAGCACTATACTGAAATACAAAACCAATATTCTCCCTAACTTCATATAAATCCTTAATATTCGATATATCTTTGGAAAGTATTTCTATTTTACCGGAAGTAGGAAAAATAAGCCCTGCAGCTATTTTAAGAATCGTAGTTTTACCAGACCCACTTGGACCAACTATAAAAGTATTACTACCCTCCTCAATCTCAAAACTTACCGACTTTAATATATCTTTCCCATCCAAAGATAGATTTACATTCTCAAATTTCAAAACCTTTGACATAAGTTTTATCTATACAGTTAAAATTTTCCATAAAACTTTTTATTTTCACTTTAAAAAACTTGAAAACCTAATTTTTTAAATTTTTCTTCTTTAAAAATAGTTTTACCGCCTCAAAACTTACCGACTTTAATATATCTTTCTTATTCAAAGATAAATTTACATTTTCAAATCTCAAAACTTTTGACATAGGTTTTATAACTCTTTTTTACATTTCATCTTTGACATAACTTCTTAAATTCACATCTTTTACAAAGATTATAATCATTAGTTTTAGGGAAGTTATTATATATTTGCTCAAAGAGGTTATCAAATTCTTTTTGAGTAAAAATTTGCAACTCATCCCAAAAGTTTTTTATTTCTTCAAAACTGCTTTTTATAAACTCTTTATATTTTAATAATCTTTCATTGTCAGTATAAAAAACTTCTTCATTTACATTTGAAAGATTAACAATTTTAAATTCTATATTACTAAACCCTTTAGAATGGAAAGCTAGGATATAAAGATCAACTTGATTTAAATCAGATGTAGCGTCAAAAGTTTTCCAATCAAAAATAGAAATATTATCATCAACTTTAACAACCAAATCCGGTTTATACAAAACGGTAATACCATCCAAAATAAAAGATTGAATACCTTGAGAATCTCTAAAAATTATGTTATTTTTTAGTTTTTTTAGGTTTTGTTTGTAATAATAATCAAAGTTTTTTAGGGCCCGTTCCGATCTTTCGTATAATTCTTTTTCTTCATTAGCTGATACAGAAACTTCATAAAAAAATTCAAAAATTTCAGGGGATCGATTTCTAAAAGTAACTTGGAAAACATTTTTTAACATAGCTAATACATTACTTAAAGATTCAGTATTAATATAAATATCAATGAAATTATGAATTTTTTCTCCCACCCAGTTTGAAAGATTTTTTAATTTTTTAAGTTTTTCTACTTCCTCGATTTCAGCTGTATTTATTAAAGCTCTACCGTATTTATAGAGAAATTTTCGCTTACATTCCTTAAACGCCTTATGTTTATAATTTGACCATTTAAGAGCATTAAAATAATTAGCCTTGAATTTGTCTAAAGATATTTTTTTCAAAAGCATTAGTAAAATTTTAATCTTTTTCTATTTTTATACCACCTTTTTTAGTGGTGTTATCGTAATAAAGGATATAAAGTTTATCAATCCATTTAAAAACATCTATTATTTTATATCTCTTTTTATCAAAGAAAGGGTCTATAATTTTTTGCACCTTATTCATGGAAGCTTTAATAATATAATTTTTTGAGATAATGTATAAATTATCGTCTTCGCTTATATATATTTTGCTAGGTTCTTGAAGATTGTTATCAAAATTGGTATAAGAAATGAAATTAGCATTTGAATCAAAAATTTGGATTCTATTGTTATTTGTGTCTGCTACATATAGGTAACCTTTTGAATCAACGGCTACATCAGAAGGTGAATTGAATTGAAAAGGTTCCCTTCCAGCTTTACCAAAAAGCATAACAAAATTTCCATCAAAATCTATCTTAACTATCCTGTTATTCGAAGTGTCAGCTATATAAATATAACCTATTCTATCAATCCCTATACCCTTAGGATTAGCAAGATCTTTTTCTGAATTACCAAATTTACCAAATTCCCATATAACTTTCCCATAACTATCCATCTTTACCAC
>JBKBIY010000084.1:0-5299 GCA_046294045.1 bacterium
TAATCTAAAGCTTGTTGATTTAAATCTTGAAGTGGTTTCTTCTACTTTTTCGGATAAACCTGTTAATGTAATTTTAAAACAATATCCTGAAGCTGGTACCGAAGTAAAACAAGGAAGTATAGTTAAAGTGGTTATAAGTAATGGAAAAAGGGAAGCTTTTGAGAATATTCCCAATTTTGTTGGTAAAGATATTAACCAGGTTTTAAGTGATCCTTTGGTAAATATTTTTTTAAAAAAATATGGGTTAAGTTTAGAATTTTTGTACTACCCTAGTTTGTTAGTAGAAGATAAGAGAGTTATAATGCAAGTTCCTGAAAAAGGGTTTCCTAATGATAAAAAGGTTACTTTATTAGTATCCAAAAAGGTTGATGTTAGTAAAATTGGTAATTATTCCTCTTTATCAGATTTTCTTTATAATGTTAACTTTGATGCTTTTGTTTTGAATATTAATAATACGGATTTAACTAATGATGGAATAGTGGAAAATGTTGAAGTACAAAAGGATAGTGTTATTGCTGATGCTACTTTGAACTATAATCAAATACCTACTATGAAAATGAGCGCAATTTATCTTAAAGTTCCATATTCTGAAAGTATTAGCTTTATTGAAGTTTTTTTATCAGATTACTTAGGTAGTAGATTAGTATTAAAACAATACTACACAGGCTCATTTGTAACTAATTTGCAACTATTTTACATAGGTAAAGCAAATGTTTATATAAAAATTAACGGGAAAAAAGTTTCTGATTACGATTTACCATAATGAAATATCTTTCTAACGTAATTTTTCCCATAAATTTTTTTCAAAGGTATTATAAAGTTGGTAACGTTGGGAATTTTATTAAGATTAACCAGAATTGTGGTTATCTTTTAAATTTAGTTTTTGACAAGGTTGATTATGTTGTATTGGAGATAGGTGCGGGTAAAGGAGATTTTTTAATTAATTATGCTCAAGACAATCCTAATTATTCCATTGTTGGTATTGAAAAATCTGAAAATTTAGTTAAAGAAATCGCTAGAAAATTAGAAAATAAAGGTTTAACTAATGTAAGATTAATTTGTTCAAAAGCTGAGTTTGCTACATATTTCCTTATTCCTGATAATTTTCTTAATGAAGTTATTATAAATTTTCCTGATCCATGGCCTAAAAAGGCGCACATTTCTAGAAGACTGGTTAACAAAAATTTTCTAGCCTTGCTATACAAAAAAATAAAAAACTCTGGAAAAATTATGGTTTCCACAGATGTCGAAAACTACAAAGATTTTATTTTAGAAAATCTTAAAATTTTGATAAATCAAGGGTATAAGTATAGAATAGAAAAAGTTTTTTTAGGCTTTTGGAATGAAAACTATCAAACTAAATATCTTAGAAAATGGATTAAACTTAATCGAAAAATTTTTTCATTAGAGATATTAAAAGAATAAGGAGATAGGGATATGCTTGTAGGTGTTAATAAATTGAAAGATTTTGATTTAGGATTGGAATTAAAGGTTGGTTTTAAAAATCCCAAAATTGATGATGATCTTTGTTTTCTTAAGATTTTAATAGGTGATAGCGTTTTTCTTTCTGTAATTAGCTCCTTTAATGGGTATTATTTTCATACGAGATTAAAAGAAAATAACAAAAATTTTAAAGAAGAAATTTACAAAATAGTAGCTTCTTTTAATCCTATTTCTTTTTCTCAGGATTTTAATTTTGCAAATAATTTTTTTCAAGAAATATTTGAGCGTAAAGATGTAAAGTTAGAAAATATACCCGTTAAACCTTTTTTGAATGTTTTCTATCCTTTAGCGGGATATATTGATAATTTTGATAATATTAATTTTCAAGCAAATATGAATTTTTGTTGGAAAGGGGACTTATTAGATATAAGCATCTATGTTATGAGAAATCCTTATATGGTTTTAAATGTGGATGTTGAGGAATTTTCAAATTATAATGGTTATCCTGTTAAGTTTTTTAATGTTAGTAATGGTAAAATGTTTTTTGTAATTCCTTTTGATATTAATTTTTACGCTACTAAAATGGGTGATGTTTTTAGAATTTTTTCTGAAAAAGAAGGAATTATTTATGAAAGGTTTATTTTTAACATATATAACACTTTGGAAGGGTATATAGTTTACTGGGCTTCTAATTTGGGGATTAATCAATTAACTTTTCCAAAAAATTACAATCCTTTTCTATTGTTTTTTCTTGTTTAGTTAATTATTTGGGTAGTTTTTTAGATTTTACAAAAGCCTTTGAAATAAGGGTGCCTTATTGGATGCTTAGGAAAAATGGTGATTTAACAGAGTTAGTTAATAAATTTTATTATTACGAAAGTAATTCTAATTTTTATAGTTTTGTAGATGTAGTGAATTATAAGGGTATTTTTTATGAAATTGTTGTGGATTTCATGATTGGTCTTTCTAAGGATTGGTTTTTCTATATTAAAACTGCAGCGGAGTATGACAAAGATTTTTATATTCAAAATCATGTTAGATTGTTAGACAAGAAAAGAAAAATCTTAGATGCTATTAAATTTGTTGAAGAGTTTAATAGAAATTACCATAATAAAATGGTTTCTTTGAATTCTTGGGTTTACGATAAACAAATATCCGACATCATACATAGAAATACTATGCAAGAAATTGAGCATCAAAGAAAAATATATGAAAAAATAAAGCAAACTAACAATAATATAAACAATATGTATCGAGAAGCTATTAAAGAAACTAACAAATCTAGGGAAGCTTTCACAAAGGGTTTCTCTGCTGCTATTAATAATGAAACATACGTAAGAAGTCAAACCGGAGAAATTTATAGGGTTCCTCGTACTCAAGAATTTTCCAAAATTAACTACTATGAAGATCAGGATTTAATAGTAGGTGTAAAAAATTATGATTATTCAAATTCTCAATACCTACAAAGCTTAGGATTTAAAAAAATGGAAGAGGATATGTTTGGTTTTGTAGATGAGTAATAGAGAAACATTATTTATATTTATAGGTTTAATTGCGGGGATTTTGGTAGGAATATTTTTACCTTCTTTTGGTAAAGCATTAAAAATTCTTGGAGATATATACCTTAATTTACTAAAAATGTTAGTTGTACCTTTAGTTTTTGTTGCTGTTACTTTCTCCATCATAAACCTTAGGGATACCACAAAATTAAAAAAAATTGGATCAATGACAATATTTTTGTATTTCTTTACTATGTTTATTTCTATTTTTGTTGGAATGATTATATTTATGTTTATTGGAAGTAATTTTATTTCTAAAATAGATGTTGAAAAATTTTTATCACAAAGTACTGTTAATCTAACTACCAAAAGTTTTTATGATTTTATAGTTGGAATTTTTCCTTCTAATATTTTCAAATCTATGGTTGAAATGAATATGATACAAATAATATTTTTTTCTGTTTTTTTAGCTTTTGCCGTAATGAAGGTTAATAGAAATATTGATAAAGTTGTTGAGTTTTTTGATTATTTATTTGAGGTTATTATGAAGATGGTTAAATGGGTTATAGCGTTGACACCTTTTGGGGTTTTTGGATTGATTGCTAATATAGTTTCGAGCACTGGCATAGAAACTTTTGCAAATTTATATGGTTATGTTATTTCTGTGGTGGGTGGTATAGTTACGCAGGGATTGATTATTTTACCTTTGTTGATATTTTTATTTACGGGGCATAATGGGTATGGATTAATTAGGAATGTTATAAGGCCTTTGGTAATAGGTTTTACGACGTGTTCAAGTTCTGCAACGATGCCAGTAACAATTGGTAGCTGTGTAGAGAATGCAAGGATAAAGAAAGAAGTAGTAGATTTTGTTATACCTTTGGGTACTACGGTTAATATGAATGGTACTGCTCTGTATGAAGCGGTTGCTGCTATGTTTGTGGCAAGTGTTTTTGGTGTGGATCTAGGATTTTGGGATTATTTTAAAATATCTTTAACGAGTGTTTTTGCTGCTGTTGGTGCTGCGGCGGTTCCCGGGGCTGGGCTTGTAACTATGTCTATTGTCTTTAGCTCAGTTGGTATACCACTTGAAGGAATTGCCTTGATTATAGTAGTAGACAGATTTCTTGACATGTTTAGAACTGTTTTAAATATATGGGGAGATATTGTTGTTGCTTTCATAGTGGACAAAAAAATTAAGGATAATTAAATTTTTTAAATTAAAATTTTTTAAAAGTTTTCTTATTGAAGGGTTAAGGGGGGTTTTATATAATATCTTTACTTGTAGAAAAATAAATAAAGATAAGGGGTGAAGGGAGATGTTATTTCTTGCTAGTGAAGCAACAATAAAATTACCACAATTTACGGGTACAGAATATTTGTATATTTTTTTAGTAGGTTTATCTGCTTTGGTGTCGTTGTTCTTTGCTGGTTTTGCATTTTATAGTGTTATGAAGAAGGATCCTGGTAATGAGGATATGCAGAGGATAGCTGCTGCTATTCAAGAGGGAGCTGCGGCTTACCTAAGTAAACAAGCCCAAACAATGAGTATATTTGTAATAATTATCGCCATTGCTTTGTTTTTCCTGTATTTAAGTATTTTTAATAATACTTTTCTTGCGTTAGGGGTTTCAATTGCTTTTTTAATGGGTGTTGGTTTTTCTTATGCTGCTGGTGGAACTGGTATGTATTTAGCTGTAAGGGCTAATCAAAGGACTGCTCAAGCTGCTATAAATAGTTATGTTCAGGCTATAAAAATAGCCTTTAGAGCAGGTAGCGTAGCAGGGATGGCTACCGTAGGATTAGCTTTACTCGGAGCTGCTTTACTTTTTCTAATATATCGTGAGGAAGCTGTAAAAGTGTTCATAGGATTTGGATTTGGAGGTTCTTTGGGTGCTTTGTTTATGCGGGTAGGAGGAGGAATATATACCAAAGCTGCTGATGTAGGAGCAGATATAGTTGGTAAAGTTGAAGCTGGTATTCCAGAAGATGATCCTAGAAATCCTGCTGTTATAGCTGATAATGTAGGGGACAATGTCGGAGACTGTGCAGGAATGGTTGCAGACGTATTTGAAAGCTATGCTGTAACCTTAGTCGCTTCAATAGTTCTAGGCGTTGTCGTATTTAACGATCAAAATTTTGTTAATAAATTGATAAATGAATTTTCTTGGACCCAAGAGAATATAAGCAAATGGACTTTATTGTTTGTTTTCTATCCTCTTTTGGTTAGAGCTATAGGTGTCATTACTTCAATTTTAGGAGTGTTTTCTTTAAATCCTAAAGAAGAGGATACTAATCCTATGAGACCGATTAATTTTGGTTTTTGGGTATCAATTTTTGCTACTTTAGTGGGTGTG
>JBKBIY010000085.1:0-5290 GCA_046294045.1 bacterium
AATCTTTCAAGAAGTAATACCTTTTCTAAGTGCTATCCAAAACGGAAGCTTAATATCACAAATTGAAGATGTAAAAGAAATAGATAATGAACTATGTTATATAACTTCGGCTTTTGGAGGAAAAACTCAACTATACCTTAAACCCCTAAAAACCCCCGTTTTCATTACTTTAAAAAACTTTAATTATGATTCCTTAAAAGATGAACAAAATTCTATCAAAATAGAAAACAGAGAAATATCAGAAATAAAAACAAATATTGAAATACTAGAATACATAAAACAGGAAAAGCATTTAAAATTGGAAGAAGCAAAAATAATAGTTAGTGGAGGAAGAGGATTAGGTAATAAAGAAGGGTTTGAATTAATTAAAGAATTAGCAGATTTACTAGGTGGAGCAGTTGGAGCATCAAGAGCAGCAGTAGATTCTGGCTGGATTGATCCCCATCATCAAATAGGACAAACAGGAAAAACCGTTTCACCAGATCTATACATAGCAGTAGGTATATCAGGTGCAAGCCAACACATAATGGGAATGAATAAATCTAAATTCATTGTTAGCATAAATACAGATCCCGAAGCACCAATATTTAAATACTCCCATCTTGGAATAATCGAAGATTATAAAGAATTTCTACCTGCCCTTATAAGGATCTTAAAAGAAAACAAATCATAAAAGTTTAATTTATTTATTTACCTTTATTTACCTCTATTTACCAAGGAATTAGATCCTCTAGTTTATAGTTTTCTTCTATTTCTTTTATGGTATAGCCTATTAATTTAACTGCATTATCCAGATCATTTAAGTTACAGATTTCTACAGGAGTATGAAGATATCTTGTAGGAATTGAAATTAAAGATACCGCTGGTCCTTCTCTTGTAATTTGCATAATATTTGCATCGGTACCTGTACCTCTAGGAGCAGGTTGAATTTGGAAAGGAATAGAATACTTTTCAGCAACTTTTAAATGTATTTCAAAAAGTTTAGGATTTATATTAGGTCCTCTTGTAACCACAGGTCCTTTTGAAACCTTAACTTCCCCTATAATCTTTGCGGAATCCTTTGTACCAGGATCATCAGATACGAAAGTAACATCTACCGCTATCCCTATGTGGGGATTTATTCTATAAGTGCTAGTAAAAGCTCCTCTTAATCCTATTTCTTCTTGTACACTGGCTACGGCAACTATATGAGACCTCAAAGATAATTCCTTAGCAAATCTAATAACTTCTGCTACTACGAAAGCACCTGCCCGATTATCTATTGATTTCGACATGATATTATTATTTAATAATTCAACAGGCTCAGCTGCTAAAATAATAGGATCCCCAATAGATACAACGTTTTCAGCTTCTTCCTTTGAAGAAGCCCCTATATCTATCCATAAATCCTCTATTTTTAAAACTTTATTTTTTTCTGTTTCATCTTTTAAAAGATGAATTGGTTTTTTAGCTATTCCACCAGGTATAAATTGCCCTGTTTTTGAAGATTTAATTATGACCCTTTGACCTTGTGGTATTTGTGGATCCCAACCCCCAATCGGAGCAAATTTTATAAATCCGTCTTCAGTTATTTGGGACACCATAAATCCTATTTCATCTATATGACCGGAAAGAAGGAATCTAATATTAGAACCGGTATTAATTTCTGCAAAAGAGTTACCATGATAATCAGAGAAAACCTTTTCAGAAAATTTTGATACATAATCTTTCCAGTACTTTGAAGTATCTCCTTCATATCCAGAGGTACCAAATTTTTTTAGCAATCCTAAGAAGAAATCTTTGTTTATGAACATGTTTTTTATTTTTTTGCTGGGGGTATTTGTTTTCCGCCCCTTATTTTACCCAGCGGCGGTTTTCTTAGCTTTTAAAAACTTTCTTAATTACATTTAACCAGCTATTGCTAAACTTTAGGAATTGATTTGATTATACTAAATATTATGTCATCCGTTGTGATATTTTCAGCTTGTGCTTCGTAAGTAAGAATTATTCTGTGCCTTAATATATCAAAAGCTAAGAATTCCACATCTTCGGGTATAACAAAATATCTTTTTTCAACAAAAGCAAGAGCTTTTGCAAGTTTTATAAAAGCTAGTGTAGCTCTGGGACTAGCTCCGTACATTATGTACTTAGATAATCCACTTAATCCGTATAAATGGGGTTTCCTAGTAACAAAAACTATTTTTAGGATGTAATCCTCTATTTTTGGACTAACTTTGACTTTTTCAACTTCCATTTGAAGATTAATAATATTTGATATATCTATAATCTTTTCAACACTTGGCAAATCAAAATTACTTTGCATTCTTATCATAATTTCTTTTTCTTCATTATAAGCGGGATAATCTATTTTTAATTTCATAAGGAACCTATCTAATTGAGCTTCAGGTAATGGATAAGTACCCTCACTTTCTATTGGATTTTGTGTAGCCATAACCATAAAAGGTCTAGGTAAAGGAAAAGTTTGGTTACCTATTGTTACCTGTTTTTCTTGCATTCCTTCAAGTAAAGCACTTTGCACTTTTGCAGGTGCTCTATTTATTTCGTCAGCAAGCACAAAATTAGCAAAAATAGGCCCAAAAACTACTTCAAATTGTAAAGTAGAAGGATTAAAAATTCTTGTACCTACTATATCTGCTGGTAATAAATCCGGAGTAAATTGGATTCGTTTGAATGTTGCCTGCGTAGCAGAAGCAATTGTTTTAAAAATAAGTGTTTTAGCTAATCCAGGAACACCCTCAAGCAAAACATGCCCATCAACCAATAAAGCTAATATACACTTTAATATAACTTCCTTCTGACCAACTACAACTTTACTTACTTCGTCGACAAGTTTTGATAAACTGTCCGCTAATTCAAGATTAACTGTAGTTTTCATATAAACACTATAGTTTAAAAAATTCTAATTTTATAACTTTTTCCCTTTCTATTTAGAAGGAAAAATTTATAATTTTTTCCAATTCCTTTATGGTTTTTCTAGCAGCCAATTTGGAATCAATTTTACCAGAAATAACACCACTTAGGTTAATTTGTATAATATTAGAAATTCTAGGATAAAGAGGATGAATTGTTCTTGGTTTTGAAAAATCAATGGATTTCTCTATTACAGAGTAATAAGGTAGCCTACTTTTTATATCCTCATCTTCAAATAAATCCATTCTGGTGGGAACATCTCCTCTTTTAAGGAATAAAGTTTTTAATCCTTTGTTAACAGTGAAATCTATAAATTTCCATGCTTCTTTTTTATTTGGAGAATAGGCGGAAATGGCAAGTGCCCATCCACCAAGAGTAGGATTTTCACCCGGTAAAACGGTAACACCGAATTTATCTTTCATATTTTCATCATCCATTAACATTTTGATAGCGTATGGCCAGTTTCTTGCAAAAACAGCCTTACCCTGTTGAAAAACTATTCTTGATTCTTCCTCTTCAAAATTTATAACAGATATAGGAGAAATACCTTCCTCTACTAGACTTCTAAAGTATTGATAAACTTTGGATAATTCCTCTTCTGTAACGGCTATTTTAAAATTTTGATCCTCTTGAATAATTAGCTCATATCCCATTCCTCTTAGTACTTCATAAAAATTACAAACCAATCCTTCATACTGCTTACCTTGAAATACAAAGCCTTCTATATTTATTCCCTTTTCTTTTTCTTTAAATTTTATATCTTTAGCCATTTGTTTTAATTCTTCCCACGAGGTAGGCGGTTTATAACCATATTTTTCAAGTAAATCTTTTCTATAGTATAAAAGCCCAGCATCAGCTTTTATAGGAATAGTAAAAAATTCTCCTTTATAGATCGAAGCTTCAATATTTGTAAGATTATTGATCCTAAAATATTGTTCAGGATCTACAAAATAAGATATAGGAGTTAACCAACCTGCAGAAGCAAATTTTCCTAACCAAACTACATCTAAATATATAACATCAAAGCCCTTTGTTTTAGTTAACAAAGAAATAGAATACATAATTTCTCTGGCATCAGTAGAAGGTGGACCTTGAATAACATTAACCTTTATACCATATTCTTTGTAAAATTCATCAGCTATCTCTTTCCAACCATCGGCAGAACCTCCTATCAAAATACTTATACTTTGCCCATAAACTAATGAAAACATAATAATGAAAAATATTATCAACCTTCTCATATCCATAAAAATAAATACTTTTCAAAATAAAAAAACCTTCAATGAGAAACCCTTTCTAAAAAACCTATTCTTTACTCATTACATATGAAGGAAAACTAAAAAAAATCGGTAAATTATTTTACTAGAAATGTTAACAAAAAACAATGAAATTTCAAAAATTCTGGAAAAACACAACATAAAACCTTCGTTAATAAGGATAAAAATTTTGGAGTATATAATAAATTCTAAAAGTCATCCAACAGCACATGAAATTTATCAAAAACTAAAACCCCAAATACCTACCCTTTCAAAAACTTCAGTCTACCTTAATCTTAACCTCTTTGTAAATAAAAAAATCATACAAAACATAAAAACAAAACAAGAACAAAGATTCGATTACATAGAAAACCAACACATTAATTTTTACTGTAACCAATGCAAAGTAATTATAGATATACCTCTAAAAGAAATTAAAGTAAACTTTGAAAATGATAACTTCATCTTTGAGAAACTAAATATTTTTGCAGAAGGAGTATGCAAAATCTGTGCAAAAAATAGAAAATGAAAACTTAAACATTAATTTAACATTACCACTAAAAGAAAATTTAGTAATAATACCACGACTCATAATAGCAGGTTTATTATCAAATGAAAAAATAAATATAGAAGAAATAGAAAATACAAAACTTATCATATCTGAAGCATTAAATCTACTAATCGACAAAACCACACAAAACAAGGTTAATATAGATTTTTTTTTAGAAAAAAACCAAGAAAAACTAATTCTAAAACTAATAATAAGAACTATCCTAACAAATGAAATACTTCAAAATATATCAAAAAGCGGTTTAACCGTACAAATTCTTTCTTACTTATGCTCCAAATTTTCCATAACTGAAAAAACTTTCAATACAAAACAACCCGAAACTTTTCAAAATATTCTTCTTAATCAAAAAATCATTGAAATAATTATTGAAAAAGAACTATAAAATTAAAAAGAAGGTGGCCAAAAACCACCTTCCCACTATTTCTTAAATTCTTATTTGAATTACCCTACCTTATTAAGTTTATTAACCATTTCATCCCATTTAGTATCTTGAGCAAACAATGTTTCTTGATATTTAGAACTTATTGATCCATAAGATGGTAGTTCTATGGTT
>JBKBIY010000086.1:0-5282 GCA_046294045.1 bacterium
TTAACATATCCTGCATCATAATGTCCTTTAAATGTTATTTTTTCTAATCTTGTTAATCTGGAGTCTAATTCTCCTACTTTCTTTTCTAGAGCGTCCACTCTTACATTTAGTTCTTCTATGTATTGTCTATTTTGGTCTACCATTCTTTTTACGCCAGCTAATTCTTCTTTTGTTGCAAATTGACTGAAATCTGGTAATGAAGCTTCTAATTGTTCTAATTTTGCTACTATTCTTGAAGCTACCATTGCCATTTCATATCTTGATGCTGCTCTTTTACCTCTATATAGACCATCGGGATATCCTTCCAAGATACCCTTTGCTTTTAGTTGTTGTACTGCACTGCTTGCCCAGTGAGTATCTGGCACATCAGGAAATGGTGCTGCCTTAGTGATACCCACTGAAAGCATTGTTAGCAATGCTGCTAACAATACTATCCTCCACATATTGGCACCTCCTTTTTTTATTTTTTTTAGAGGGCTCTTGTGGAGGCACCCAGAAAGGACTTTTCCTCGGTTTCTTCCTTTCTTTAACCCCCACTTTTTACCCTCTAACTCTTACTATTTTACAAAAAACCTTTTTTACCTTCTTAAAAAAACTCTATAAATTCCTTTCAAAATTACTGATATGTGTCATTATAGATAACATAAAAGAAGGTCGTCTTTTTTCATATTCAGTTATTTTATCTTCAAACTGTAAAACCAAATCTACGCTATCCCACCCCTTTAACAACCTCTCCTTCGATTCTTTATCAATTTCAAAAGGAATTTTTAATCCCTCATCATCCATTACAACCTGATTAACCAAATCAACATTCAAAAAATATTCATCTTTACTTTGAGCCTTATCAATTAAAATTTTTACATTTTCCATATCTACAGTACATGGTAAAATCATATTTTCAACTGCGTTAAAATAGAAAATATCAGCAAACGACGGAGATATTATAACATTAAATCCGTATTCTTTTAACCCCCACACCGCATGCTCCCTAGATGATCCACATCCAAAATTCGGACCCGTTACAAGTATACCAGCACCACTATATCTATTCAATTCAAAATCAGGGTTTAGTGACCCATCCTTTAAATATCTCCATTCATAAAATACATACTGTCCAAATCCTGTTCTTTCAACTTTTTTCAAAAACTGTTTAGGCATAATTTGATCAGTATCTACATCACTTCGGTTTAACACCGCCACTTTTCCTCGATATATATCACTAAAACCTCTAACTCCTTTCATAAAATTAATCCTCCTTAAATTAACTCTCTTACATCCGTAAATTTTCCTGCGATAGCAGCAGCTGCAGCCATAGCAGGACTTACCAAATGCGTCCTACCACCCTTACCTTGTCTATTCTCAAAATTCCTGTTAGAAGTAGAGGCACACCTTTGACCATAACCCAAAACATCAGGATTCATTCCCAAACACATAGAACACCCCGATTCTCTCCATTCAAACCCTGCCTCCTTAAATATCTTGTCCAACCCTTCCTTCTCAGCTTGTAATTTCACTTGGGTTGAACCAGGTACAACAAGAGCCCTAACCCAAGGATGCACTTTTCTTCCTTTTAAAACCCTAGCCGCCTCCCTTAAATCCTCTATCCTAGCATTCGTACACGATCCAATAAAAACCACATCAATCTCTATATCAGTTATTTTGGTACCTTCCTCTAAGCCCATATATTCAAGAGCTCTTTTTGCCGCATTCCTCTCAAACTCATCCTCTATCTCACTTAAATAAGGAATCCTCTGGTTAACAAAAACAGCCTGAGAAGGATTAGTACCCCATGTTACCATTGGCTCAATCTCATCTACATTAATACATACACTCTTATCATAAACAGCATCAACATCACTTACTAAACTTTGCCAGTAATTCAAAGCCTTCTCCCATTCCTTGCCTTTAGGAGAGAAAGGCTTATTCTCAAGATAACTAAAAGTTTTCTCATCCGGAGAAATTAAACCTACCCTAGCACCAGCCTCTATACTCATATTACAAATAGTTAATCTTCCCTCAATAGAAAGATTCCTTATGAAATCACCCGTATACTCAACAGCATACCCTTTAGCACCATTTATCCCTATTTGCTTTATCAAATATAAAATAACATCTTTAGAATAAACGCCTTTTCCAAGTTTCCCCTGAAATCTTACCTCCATAGTTTTAGGTTTTTTAACTTTAACGGTCTGAGTAGCAAGTACTAACTCCACTTCAGAAGTACCTATGCCAAAAGCCATAGCCCCAAGAGCACCATGAGTAGAAGTATGAGAATCCCCACAAACTATAACCATTCCAGGTTGAGTTAACCCCAACTCAGGACCTATCACATGCACTATCCCCTGATAAGGAGAATCCAAACCAAAAAATAATATCCCCCACTTCCTCGTATTCTCATACAATTTATTTATCTGTTTCTGAGCAATTGGATCATTTATAGGTAAATGTTTAGGAGTAGTAGGTACATTATGATCAACAGTAGCAACGGTTAAATCAGGTCTTCTTACTTTTCTACCTGCAAGCTCTATTCCTTCAAAAGCCTGCGGCGAAGTTACCTCATGAATAAGATGTAAATCCACATATAAACCATACCAACCATCAATTTCATACACCACATGCTCATCCCATATCTTTTCAAAAATAGTCTTTCCCATATCACACACCCCTTATTTCTTTTGTAAAACCTCGTTTACCAATTGTAATAAATCCTGATCTTTTATTTCTCCTTTTTTATCAGCAAGTTTTTTAAAACTATCAAAAATCAGATTCAACTGATCCTCACTAAGTTTAAATCCTAACTCCTGTAATTTAGCTTTCAATCCATGTCTACCGGAGTTTTTATTTAGCACAATTATTCCCCCTCTTGGTAAACCTATATCCTCAGGATTTATTATTTCATAATTCATTCTATTAGAAACCACACCATGTTGATGTACTCCTGATTGATGTCTAAAAGCATTTAATCCTACAATAGATTTATTGGGAGGAACAGGTACGCCTGAATATTCGGACACCAATTTACTAACTTTTGTTATTTTAGTAGTATCAACATTAGTATATACTCCAAAAAAATCTTTTCTTACTTTAATGGCCATTATAACTTCTTCAAGAGCTGTATTTCCTGCTCTTTCACCTATACCATTAATACATCCTTCTACTTGCCGTGCTCCAGCTTTTACAGCTGCTAAACTATTTGCCACAGCTAACCCTAAATCGTCATGACAATGCGTCGAAATAATATAATTCCCCTCCACCTTTTCCAAAATCGTCTTTATAAGAAGAGAGTATTCTTGAGGAATTATATAACCTACAGTGTCAGGAATATTTATAGTGGTAGCACCGTTTTTAACAGCAACCCTTAAAACTTGAATCAAAAAATCCCAATCCGATCTGGTAGCATCCTGAGCAGAAAACTCAACATTTGAACAATATTTTTTAGCATACTTAACCATATTTTCAGTTATTTCTAATACCTCTTCTCTAGTTTTCTTCATCATTTCTCGTAAATGTATGTCAGAAGTGGATATAAAAATATGTATTCTTGGATCTGCGGCTTTCTTAATTGCTTCCCATCCTATATCAATATCCCTTGGTACGGTTCTACATAAAGTAGCGACGGTAGAATTTTTTACGACCGAAGCTATTGTTTGGACACTTTTAAACTCTGCTTCCGAAGAAGCCGCAAAACCAGCTTCTATTATATCTATCCTCATCTCCTCCAAAGCCCTAGCTATCTCTATCTTCTGTTCAAGACTAAAACTTACACCCGGCGTCTGATCACCATCCCTTAAAGTAGTATCAAATATATACACCCTATCCATATTCCAACACCTCCAAAACTATAATTTATTACCCGTAATTTCAAACTCAATAGGATAAGATAAACCAGGAGTTATAAGAATACTTATAGGAACCTCCACCATCTCCCCAGGCTCAACCAAAACACTAAACATCTTCCTATACATACCACTATCAACCCTAAACACCTCCCCATTTCTAAAAAACACCAAAGGAGTATGACCAGAAATCGCAGAAAAATACAAATTCACCCTTTGATTAAAATCCTGATCATTATGAATCTTAAAAATTATTTTATACAAAACCCCATAATTCGAGTAATTTTTCGACTCATTATTAATTAATACTTCATTATCAGGTACCCTAAAACTATCAAAATTCTTAGAAGTTCTATATTCAAATTCCTTAATAATTAAAGGATTATAAAACTTACCTGTGGTTCTAACACTTCCATCAGGTTCCATAACATCCTCAGGTAAAACCTTGTCATAAGCAAATATCTTTAAACCCAATTTTTCCGAAGATTTTAGATAAACAAAACCCGTAATAACCTGATCTATATAACATTTTTCAAATACCAATCTAACTTTTTGATAAGGTAACAAATTAACTTTAACTAAGTTCTTGTTTTTAAGGAAACCAAAAAAATCAAGGGAAGTTTTTAATCCAGTTTCCGTTTCACTTTTTGATTTATTTAAATTAACAAAAAATTCAACCTCAACCTCTCTATCTTCTTGATTCTGTATTTCCACACAGTAATTTAGGTTAGCTTTAAAAAGATGATGAAACCAAATCCAGTACCCCTTACCCTCCACAATCTGAGACTCAAAAATTATTCCTCTTTTTCCTATCTTCTCAGGATTATTAGAAATAACCAAAGAATCAAACTTTATATCGTTTATTTCTTTATCTTTCTGAAAAATAATTTTATAGTTTTTCTTTATATCTTTAAAAGGGAACCTAGAATCTTTGGTAAACAATGAAAAATTTAAACCATACTCTTTATTCTCCACCTCATAATAAAAATTTCCATCACTTTTGACATCCAAGTTAGGATAAATAAAACTTTTAAAGAAATCGAAATTTTTAACATATGAAAAATTTGTATATTTAACAATGTTGCGATCATATTTAAGGTAAAATGAAGGCATTTTGACGGTTAAGTAAAGTACATCCTGTCCTCCTGGATAATCAAGTAAAACCGCTTGTTTAAAAACAGGCTTATCACTCTTTATAACCAAATTACCATTACCATAATAACAATAGTGAGGAACATTTAAAGAAAAACCCTTACCCGTTTTATTATATATCTTCACATAAGCCGTATCATTTACCAAGACTTCTATATAATTTCTATCAAAAAAAACTTCTGGCAAATACTTAAAATTCTCAAGATTAACAAGATAAGATTTTACTAAATCCTGTAAAGAATAGTATCCTAATAAATAAGCCCAATTTTTATCAAAATAAAACAATTTTTTTCC
>JBKBIY010000087.1:0-5273 GCA_046294045.1 bacterium
AAAAATTCCATATTTTCCAACCCATTCATCATACCTTACTTCATACTTAACAGGTTCGTTAGAAAAAACAGCCCTTCTTATATCATTTATTATCCTTGGATTATCACCGCTTTTTGGTAAGTACAAAATTTTATATTCAGTTTGATTAACTTTAAGAAAGTAAGAAACAATATTATTTTTTTCTTTTCTAACTATATCCACTCCCGCAAAACAAAAATCAAAAACAAAAACAAAAGTAAAAACCCACAAAATCCAGAAATACTTAAATTTTTCCCTAAAAACACCTTTAAACATACCCACTTTTCTATTTTTTATAAATACCTTTTAATTCCTTTATGTGTAATTTACTTGTAAACAGATATCTCTACCCCTTTGTAGTAGTGTTTTATTATTTGGATGTAATTTTTATTTTTTGCAAGATAATTAGCACCAAACTGACATAAACCCACACCATGCCCAAACCCCCTACCATAAAATACTATCCTATCTTCCATAAAAACTACATCCTCAATAAAACCAGAAGGTAATAAACTAAAATACAAGTCTTCACTAAAAAGATAAATTGCATCTTCCTTATAAGCTAAATATGTTTCTTTGTCGGTAATTATTACCATTTTGTCCACCCTTAAACTTGGATTTTTAAATATTTTTATATCCTTAAGATTACCTCTAAATTCTCTTTTAAGAATATAAGGGACAGTTTTTGACAAAATTTTTTGAGCTTGTTTTCTGTTTATTTCAATTTTCCACTTAAAAAGTCTAGAATCTTTACAATAGGCTTCCTCAATGTTTTTGTCGTAATCTTTAGTTTTTCTCAAGTATGGTAACGAAATATTCCACACATCTTCAGAGTTAGCGGTTATTCCGCCGCACGTAGAATGATAAACAGCATCTATTAATTCACCTTTATAGGTTATTATTTCTGAACAAGTGGAATAAGAAGCTATGAAACTTTTAAAAGTTTCCTGTTTTTCTCCTTCAAAATTTTGACAATGAGGTCGATCACATAAATCGTAAAACTTATGTCTATTTTTATTTTTTAGGGCATAAGTCCTTGCAGCTAAAGCTTGAGCCTTCAAAGCTTCCAAATGAAAACTATCCGGCATCTCACTTAATACCACCGAACAAATATAATCCTCTAAATCAACCTCAATAACCAAAGGATTTATTGAAACTATCTTATTAAATCTAAAACTTAGATACTCATCTAACCCTTGCTGCGAATTCCATCTTAACAATAAAAAAAATTTTCTACCCCCATATTCCGTCTTCTTGACTAAATTATACCTCCTATAATCAACCTTGTTTAAACCTATTCTTAAAAAACTTTCCTTTCTATTTAAAGAGTAGTTCAAAGCTTTCCTCATTTCACTATACAAATTATTCATAACTTTAGAAAAATAAAAATATCTTACGATCTTTCTGTTATTAATGATATACTCTACAGGCATAACAATTTCTAAGAGATTATCTTTTATTTTCTTTGAAAAAACCTTAATTTTTTCGATGTCAATTTTAAAATCCAACAACATCTCCAATAAATAAACATTAAACTCCATAATATAAGGATTTAAAAGGTTTTCTATGCAAAAGGTATTCTCAGCTAAAAAATAAAAATTTTTGTATCCAACAAGAAAAGGAGTACCCAAATCAGTAAGCCCCAAAACACTATCCTTGTCAGCGTACAAAACTACCGAATACTTCCTAGATAACATAATTTTCGTAAAATGCTTAAAAGTAAAACTCTTAAAAACCCTGTTATCAAATTCAACATCATAAATTCCAAAATTTCTGTATAAATCACTTTTATACCTTTGACCTTTAGGGTTGAACATCAAACTTTGATATGTAAACAAAATCTTTCCACCTTCTTCAGAATAATCCATAAACTTTAAAATCGTACTAATTGGAATAAATCTAGCATCGTTAACAATTAGT
This sequence comes from bacterium, assembly GCA_046294045.1. Taxonomy (GTDB): domain Bacteria; phylum DRYD01; class DRYD01; order DRYD01; family DRYD01; genus DRYD01. The sequence goes on from JBKBIY010000087.1 coordinate 1,939, forward strand.
AAATCAATATCTTTTGAAAGTAGATTTAAATTAGCATCGGTAATTATAATATATCTTACTCCCAGACTTTGAAAAAATTTTTCTAAAAAATAAAACTCTTTAACATACCTTCTTTGTAGTTTTTCAAAAGTATTAACCGAAAAATACAAACCTATAATTTTATGTTCTTTTGTAAACAAGGCAGAATTTTTTTGTTCAAAATACCTATAAAAAAATTGAAAAACTCTTTCATTAAAAACATCCCAGAAATATAAAGAAAAAACAATTAAAAACAACAAAAAAGCTCTAAAAAAATTGATTAAAAAAAAACTAATACTTTAAAAAAAATAGAAAAATACCTTTTCATAAAAATACCTTTTCGTTAAAACACCCTGTATACATACTCAATTTTTTCTATTTTCAAACTTTCCTTTAGATTATCTGGAAAACCGGGAGGTAAATTAGCTTCCACTACATCATCGTAAGTATTATTTATACTTTGCAAAGTATTAGGTTGAATTGAGTTAATATTTATATTAATAGAATAAGAAGGATCAACGAAGAAATTAACAGGATTACTACCAAAATCATCAGCAATAGCACCATATTCATAATTTCTTAAAAAAACCAAAACTATAAAATTAAAAAAGCTCTTGTTACCAAATATATTATCAGGTAAAACAATGTTAAACCTTAATTCTCTATTTTGTAAAACTTGAGAGTTATTATCTAAAATAATAGCAGACCATTCATCTTGTACACTTGTATTAGAAGAAGGAGGACTGACCCTATTTATCCTTTTAAAACCATTTTCAAAATAAAATATATGTTCTACTAAATCAAGATTATTTGAAATTAAACCATTATCAAATCTCATAAAAAGGCATGCATAAAAATAGTAAGTATAATTTTGATTATTATAGTCGTACTGTATAACTGGATTAATATTGTTTTTAAAGAAAAGGGATATAGACAGAATTCTTGAGGATTGAGGGTTGTTAGGAGCTAAAGAGGGTACTCCTGTAGCACAGGAATAAAATAGAAACGCTATAAAAAGCAAAGCGATTAATAATAAAGAATTTAGTATGGGGGAGGTGGGAAGGGAAGGGAATCGGACCCTTCCCCTTTCATACGCTAAACTAAAAAACCTAAAAAAAAATACTCACTTTATCCTTTTTCTATAAATTATAAACAAATTCCTTCTTTTTAATCTATTCATTTTCTTTTCTTTGTCTACTAAATCTTATACCGGATAACTCATCTAAAAATTTGTTTTCTAGCATTTTTTGCTCAGCAAGATATCTCTGATACTCCTTTTCTTTTAATTTTTCAAAAGTCTTTCTTTCATTCATTTTTTCTTGCAATTTTTGTTGTTCTATTTCAACTTGTATCTTTGCTTGTTCTACAACAATTTTCTGTAATTCTATATCTTTTTTCAATTTGTCCAAATATTTAGAGAAATTAAGGAAATAATCAGGTTGGCCTACCTGTGTCAATTTAAGTTTATATTCCTCCTGTTTATAAGCAAGAGTTTTTATCATATTTTCAAGTTTTTCTTCCTCTTCCGCTAACTTTTTTTTAGCTTTAGCAAATACTTTTTTTTGCTCCTCTTCCTCCTCTATTTTCATCTGCAATACTTTTTCCAATTTGAACTTAAAAGGCTTTTGATACATAATAAAAAACTATATCTTACTTATTTAATCTATCTAATACCTTTTCTTCATAATCGCTAACCAATTCAATCATTCTTTTTATGGTATTCTCTAAGTTATCAGGTTCAAAAACTCCCTGCTTTAAAAAGGAATTAACAGCATCTATTTTATCTATTGCGTAATCTATCCTTGGATCAGTACCTTTTTTATACATTCCCAAAGTTATTATATCCTCATTTTTTTTGTAAGTACTTAATATTTCTCTTATAATACCTGCTGCCTTTTGATGCTCAGGAGAGGTAATTTCAACAAATAATCTGCTAACAGATTGTAAAACATCTATAGCAGGATAATGATTCATATGAGCTAAATGTCTTGAAAGTACGATGTGTCCATCTAGTATTCCCCGAGTTGTATCCGCAATAGGTTCATTCATGTCATCACCTTCAACCAAAACGGTATATATAGCAGTTATACTACCTGTGGGAGAAGTACCCGGCCTTTCCATCAACTTAGGAAGTAAAGCAAAAACCGAAGGAGTATAACCTTTTGTAGAAGGTGGTTCACCAATAGCTAAGCCAATTTCTCTTTGAGCCATGGCAAAACGAGTAACTGAATCCATCATCAAAATTACATCCTTTCCTTTGTCACGAAAGTATTCTGCTATAGCAGTGGCAACATAAGCAGCTTTCAATCTAACAAGAGCAGGAGTGTCGGAGGTAGCGACAACCACAACCGATCTCCTTAACCCTTCCTCACCAAGATCCCTTTCAATAAAATCTCTTAATTCTCTTCCACGTTCGCCAACCAAACATAAAACTGTTAAATCCGCCTCAGTAAACCTTGTTATCATAGATAAAGTAGTACTTTTTCCTACACCAGAACCAGCAAATATACCAACCCTTTGCCCCTTCCCCAACGTAAGAAGAGAATCTATAGCTCTAACACCAATAGACAAAGGAGTTTTTATCCTAGGACGTAAAAAAGGATTCGGAGGATCATTATAAATAGGATATAATTCTTCATACTCAATCGGACCCTTTCCATCAATAGGATTGCCTAAACCATCCAATATTCTACCTAGAATCTTAGGGCCAACCTTAACCATTAACTGCTTACCAGTGGCTCTTACTTCATTACCCGGAGAAACACCAATCGTAGAACCTATTGGCATAAGCAAAACTTTGTCATCTTTAAAACCAACCACCTCAGCTACTATAGGATCAGAGTAATCATTAGGATAAATATGACAAATCTCACCCACCTGACACGGAGGGCCATCACTTTCTATAACAAGCCCTATAACCTGCCTAACCTTACCATAAACCTTAACCAAATCCTTAGAAGAAACATTTTTAATTAGATTCTTATATTTCTCAAGTTCAAGCATTTTATTTACCTCTTAACACTATTTCTTTTAAAACCTCTAATTTTGTAGATATCCTTGAATCAATTTTACCAAAATTGGTTTCTATGATACATCCCCCTACTTCTATCCTTTCATCAGGAATGATATTTAAGTTTTCCACATCCTCAAGCATATACATTAAGTTTTGTTTATGACTCCTAACTTCTTCTAATTCATTAGGATTAACCCATATGGTTAAATTTTTACTTCTTTCAACTTTGGTTAATAATTCTTTAAGGTAAGAAATAACAATATTTGGTTCTTCTTGTATTTTTTTATTAATAACTTTTTCAGCT
>JBKBIY010000088.1:0-5084 GCA_046294045.1 bacterium
AAAGCAACTTTTTTTACTTAATTTAGTAGTTTTGGTTGCTATATTGTTATTTTTGGTTAGGGGAGTTTCTCAGTATTTCCAGGGATATTTCTTATCTATAGCGTCTCAGGATGTTTTAAATGAAAAAAGAAAAGAGTTTATTGATTTACTTTTTAAACAACCTGTTTATATACTAGAGAAAAATAATAGTGGACATTTGATTTCAGTTGTTATGTCTAATTTATCTTCTATACTTTCAGACTTACCTGGATTAATAATTGGATACATTAACAGCATTGTTACTCTTATATTTGCAATAGGTTGGATATTTTATAAAGATTTTATTCTTGGATTTGTAACTGTTTTTACTTTACCCTTACTTGCTATAGTTATGAAACATTTTTTTAAAAAGATTGAAAATACCTCAGAATTAATACAACAAAAAATTTCTAATATGATAAGCAATATGGGAGAAATTTTTAGATATATCAGGATAGTTAAATCCTACAATAAAGAAGAGTTTGAAAAAAATAAAATATACAATTTACTAGAAGAATATAAAAGATTGGTTTTAAAATTGGCTAGGGTTTCTTATTTACAAAAACCTTCTGCTGAGTTTGTTGCCTCTTTGTCTTTGATATTTATAACATGGTATAGTGGGTATTTAGTGATAATTGGTAAAATGAATCCGTTTGATGTTTTGGTTTACTGGGGATATGTTGCTATTTCTGTTTCTCCCATATCTAATCTATCTGCTTCCCTTTTTAATACAAAAGTAATATTCGGGTATATAAATCAATTTATGGAAACTTATTACAAATTAAACTATAACGAATTTGATCAGGATTTATATGAATATAATAACAAAATAGGTTTTAAAGGTAAGATAGTTTTTGACGGAGTGACTTTTGGCTATGAAAACAAAAATGTTTTAGAGGATGTTAGTTTTGTTATAAATCCAGGAGATAAAGTAGCTATAATAGGTAAAAGTGGCATAGGTAAAACTACAATTATCTCCCTTTTAATGAAATTTTATAAACCCCTAAAAGGGAAAATATATATTGATGACTTAGATTTAGAAAAAATTAATCCTGTTATTGTAAGAGAGAATATTTCCCTTCTAACTCAAGAGGTTTATTTATTTAGTGATACCGTTTATAATAATGTTAAATATTCCAAGGAAGATGCTAGTTATGAAGATGTTATTGATGCCTGTATAAAAGCTGGCGTTCATGAGGATATAATTTCAAAAGATAAAGGCTATGATTTTGTTATAATGGAAGATGGTAAGGGGCTATCGGGTGGGCAACGACAAAGAATAGCCCTTGCTAGAACACTCCTTAAAAACTCACCCATAATTATACTTGATGAACCAACTTCTTCCCTTGATCCTGCCACCTCTAGGTATATAACGCAAAAAATTTTTGAACATTTTAAAGATAAAACTATAATCTTTATTTCTCATGATTATGAAGTAGTAAAATTGGTAAATAGGGTTTTTGTGGTCGAGAATTCCAAAGTTTTAGAAAAAAATCTTGAAAAAAGCTGATTAGAAAAGTTACAAACTTGAGGTTTTAAAAATCCTGCTATTTTTAAAATTAACAATATGATCTAACCCCTCTACTTTTCCTGCTATGTCTATGTCTATAATAAGTTACGCTTCAGAGGCAAGATTTTTGGAATTAATTGGTGGAGTAACAATGAGTTTTTATGATTGGTACTGTAATTTACCTAGCATTTTTTAGATTAGTTTCTGTGTTTTTTTGAAAGAATAAATAGGAGGTATTTAGGATTTTTTGAAAAAAAATTATAATTAAGTAAAAAAAAATTTTTAGAATACTATGTTGGCTATAACTTTTAATTTAAGTAATGACATATTAATATGGGTAAGTTCATTACTTATTTTGGCTATATATAGTTTTCTTTATCGAGATAATTTTTTCTATAAGATAGCGGAGCATATATTTGTTGGAGTTTCTGCAGGGTATTGGCTGGTACTTACTTATTGGAGTTTTATCTACCCTAACGTTATTCAAGCTTTTATCTCTATTTTTGCAATTAATTCACTTCATAATGAAATGATTTCACAAGGATTAACTCCTTACGTTTCAACTACTGTTGAGTTACCTTTTAACGTAATTAAAGATCTATCCTTAGGTTTTCCTTCGATTAATCCTTGGGCTGTTTTAAATATTTTAATACCCTCTTTATTGGGTGTGATGGTGCTTTTAAAATTAATTCCTTCCGTAGGTTGGGTAAGTAGAATACCTATTGCTTTTATAGTGGGTGTAACTGCTGGTATAACAATTTATTCAATTGGTATAGCTGATGTTATAAAACAAATAAGCTCTACCATATCGCCTTTTATCTATCTTGCTGAAAAAGGAGAGTTCAATTTTATTACCTTTATATCTGATATAATACTTCTTGTAGGAGTTTTTAGTAGTTTATTATATTTCTATTTTTCAACCGAATTTAAAGGATCTGTAAATTACATAGTAAGAACGGGTATAATGTTTTTAATGGTAGCTTTTGGAGTAGCTTTTGGTTACACCGTAATGGCTAGAGTCTCACTTGCTATACAAATGTTCGATATCTTAATAAACAAATGGCTAGGTATAAAAATAATTTAAAATTAGATTTAGTAACCATCCCTAATCCTTTACTTAGAAAAAAATCTAAAGATCTAAAAATTAGTGAAATAAAAAACGATTCTTTTAAGGAATTAATAAAGGAAATGTCAATTTTAATGGAAGAATACAAAGGTGTTGGATTATCAGCCATCCAAGTAGGAATACCTAAAAATTTCTTTATAATAAAAAAAGATTTTGATAAAGAAGATGAGCAGAATCCTTTTGAAAATATAGAAGTTTATATTAACCCGAAAATTACAGAGCAATCTCAAGAGAAAGTGGAATCCTGGGAAGGATGCCTAAGTATACCAGGTATTGAATGTCTTGTGGAAAGAACAAAAAAAATAAAAGTAACTTATATAAACATGGAAGGTAATATTGTACAAGAGGAAATTGAAGATTTCAGATCAATAGTTTTTCAACATGAATATGATCATACAAAAGGAATATTAATCATTGATAAAGCTAAAGAGATAAAAAATATTGTTCAGCATTAATCGAAAAGAAGGTGATAATTTATGTCAATGGCTTTAAAAGAAATAAAAAACAGAATAAAAGCCGCTAACAATATAAAACAAATAACTAAAGCAATGAAATTGATAGCAAGTATAAAATTAAAAAAAATCCAAAAAACTTTTTTCCCTTTTAAATCTTATTTAGCAGGTATAACGGAGTTTATGGCAGTACTTGTTAAAAATTCCGATTTTAGATTAAGTGTCCAGAATTTGGAATATTTCAAACAAAGAGAATCAAAGAAATTAATGTCTGTTGTTATATCTTCTGATAAAGGTTTATGCGGAGCTTTTAATACCAACATTTTTAATTTTTTTGAAAAAAGATATGGAAAAACTAAAAAGGATGATATATTACTAGTTGCCGTAGGAAAAAAAGCTTACAATTTCTTCTCAAAAAGAAATTATAACATAATATCCTTTTTTGATAAAGTTCCTGATATACCAAATTTTGAATTTTCAAAAAAAATAAGTCAGATAATCTTAAAAAACTATTCCGAAGATTTTAACATTTCAAAAGTGGAGGTAATTTACACAAAGTTTATTAATTCAATGAAATATGAGCCTGATGTATACGAATTTTTGCCTTTAAATATTAATTTAGAAAAGGAAGCTAGCTTTAATGTTGATCATTTTATATTTGAACCATCTGTGGAAAAAATTGGAGAATATGTATTTGAATTATATCTTAATAGCGTGGTATATAAGTTGTTAATAGAGTCGAAGTTGTCTGAATTTAGTTCAAGATATTCCGCAATGAATACTGCCACAGAAAATGCAGATAATTTAATTAAAGAGTTAAAATTATTTTTCTTCAAGAAAAGACAAGAATCTATAACGAAAGAGTTGTTAGAGATTTCTGCTGGAGTAGAAGCTCTAAAATAGTTTATTCCATTTAGATGGATCCTCTTCTTCAAAACGTAAAAAACCTTCTCATTAAAAACTTAAAATATCTAAAAATAGGTTTAAAATTTTTGTTTTTTTCATTTTTTTTGGCTTTAATTTATTACTTATATTTAGTAACTTATTTTCCGATAAAACCTGGGGTGGTTTCCAAAATAAACATAGTCTTAGCTGAAAATTATAAAGAATTTTTTGATGAAAAACAGTACTTGGCTAAAATTGAAGATGTTTACAAAATTAAAGAATATGACATAGATTACGAAATTTCTCTTAAAGTTTTATATAATATTGATGAGTTTTTTGATTTTCATTTCGATATCAAAAAGAATATAAAATACGATAAAAATAAGGGTATAATTTTTTGGGATCAAAATTTTTTAAAACAAAATCAGAAAACTATGGAATACTTAGGCTTAAATATTAATGAATTTGAAATCCTCAAAAATGTTAACGATTATGAAATAGAATTAATAAGAAAATTGGTAACAGAAAAGTTAGAAATTTATTATAAGCAAGGGATAGATGAATCAGCTATACCTTCTATACTATCTGACATAAATTCTCATCTTGAGGAGTATATCAAAAACTCAAGAAATAAAAAATTTCTCCAAATTTATAAGGATTTGGTAATTTATTATCTTAGTAAGTATGTTGTACCTAATAAGTTTATAAACATTCAAAAAACTTTGGAAAAACATAAACAAATGATTGCCGGTATACCTAAAGCTTACAATTTATCCAAGGGTAGTGTTATAGTAAGAAAAGGTCAAGTGATAGATGAAGAAATTTATAAAGTAATATTACTTACGGGCACTAAGAATAAATATAATGTTAAATTCTTTCATAACAGTTTTTTATTAGCAGTTTTACTTTATTTAATAATGCTTTTAATTTTTGGGTTTTACAGAAAGGATCTGGATTTATATTACATAGTTTCTTTAGTTTTTATTTTGGGATTAATTTTGGTGTCTCTTACTAAGCCTTTTTATTATTTAGTTCCTTTTTGGGTTGCTATTATATTTGCATTTTTCACGGGTGGATTGATTCTCACCTTTTT
>JBKBIY010000089.1:0-4945 GCA_046294045.1 bacterium
TCTCTAAAGGAACCATAAAATTGTTCTGCCTCTTTTATTTTTTCTTTTATTTTTTTTGCATCATTAGTATTCAATTTACTAAGTAATTCTTCCAAATTCTTTGAAATATTTAAAACATTATAAGATAATAAAAGTTCATTAATTAATTTATCAAATTGTTTCAATTTTTCGATGTTTTCTAGTTCATTTTGTAAAGTATTATTGTTCTTTGTATCATTTCCTGATAACTTTAACATAACTTTAGTTAATTCAGTGTAATCTTTCAGAACTTCTGCTAATTTATTATAATCCATAGTAGGTTTTTGCGATTTTATTTTTTCTAATTCTTGTAATAGATTTTTGAATTTATTAAGATTTTCATGTGCTTGGGCTTCTGTAGTTTTTGATAAGACAGTTTCTGCAAAAGAATTTATAGCTTTAGCTAAATCAACCGCTTTATCAAGGTTTACTGCAGATATGGTTTCGATGTCATAACTATACTCTTTTGCAGCCTCAACTATTATTTTTGCAAATTCCTCGGGTCCAACTTTTATTTTCAATAAAGAAGCAGATTGTAAATTCTTAATAGCATTTGCCATAGCTTTAGAGAAAAGAATTGTGTAATTATATCCTCCTCCTCCTTCAAGCTGTTCACTAGCTACCATATATTTAACAGCGTTTTTCAATTCATATCCAACCTCAGCCATTGCCATCAAACAAGCATCAAATGCTAATACATCTATCTTCTTTCCTATGCTCTTTGATACTTCCTCTAGAGCTTCCCTTATTTCCCCTATTTTCATAAACTTTCCACCAGCACTATCATCCTCCACTGCTCCTTGCCATCCAGCTCCATGATCCCCTATAATTATCGCAATATTCTCAGCAGGAAACTTACTTATTACTTCCTTTATTATGTTTGCCATAAATACAGGATCAGCCATATTTACTTTTCCCAAATTCTTCACTATAGGAGAATTGATTTTCCCTACCTGATCATCTTGTTTTAAATAGAAAATTCTCGCTCCCCTAAATGGCACTCCCCATTGTTTACCAACATCAAGTATAGAAATAACATGCGTATTCTCATCAGAACCCACTTTCTCCAATTCATCAGTATCAGAGAATATATAGTCAGCTAAATTATTGTCACCTGCACCGTAATGAATGACTAACCACTTCTTTTTCTTACCTTCTTCTTCCACTTTTCTTTCTACATTATAACTATCATCTATCTTTACTTCCACTTTTTCGTGCTCTTTCTTAGGTGGAAAAAAAGGTTCTGAAATAAATGGATAATTTAACCCTGGAAATACTATCTTTTCACTTTTATTTACCATATTTTTTACCTCCTTTCTAATTTTTCTACAAAAACTATACATCTATTCTTTGATTAAAGTTTTTCTATTCTTTAAAATTTTGTTAAAATTGGTTAAAAAACGACTATATTTTTCATATTCTTTCTTTCCTTTGTAAAATCCATAAAAATGAAAATTTTGTTTTCATATCCGTTTACCAAAAAAACTGTTACCTTTCCTTTATTTACTGACAAAATTTTTACACTCTTCATATGTAAGTAAAGCATTGGATTATTTATAAACCAACTGTCATTCGAAGAAACAACAATAAAATCACCTTTTTCTTTTAAACCCACATATTTAAAACTTTCAAAACATATTAAAGGCTTAAAAGAAATTTCATCAATGTAAAACAATTTTTCCCTATCTTCACCACTACTATACTCTAAATATCTAAAAATTATTATCCACTTTGATAAAAACTTAGCTATCTCCTTAAAAAAAGATGGCACCCTTTCTGTAAATGGAACCAAAAAAATTTTATCATAAACCTGATAATTTTCAATCTTACCTTCAAAAACTTCTCCTAAATTCAACAAAACTACACTGTTATATATTCTCTTATTTAAATAATCAACCGAAGTAGGATTGAAAAATATATACTTAAAACCATTTTCTTTTTTTAATTCGCTTAATTCAAATTCATCCAACATTTCCTTACTTAGATAATCTTTAAATTTAGCTAAATTCCTAATAGCAGGGCTATAATTAGGATTAGAAGGATAAAAAATGTACTTTTCGTTCTTACTTAAAGATCCCTCAGGAAGAAAAAAAACAGACTTTTTATCACCTAAACTTAAAGCAAAAGCAATCGACAATTTGTAAAAAGTTAAGTCCTCATTCCTTATTCTATAATCCTTAAAATCACTAAAAGCTTTAGCGGATATAAAATATAAACTTATTTCTTGTTTTTCCAATTTATCTATTAAATTATCCATCTCTTTATTTGCTAATTCCCAGTAATATAACTTAAAAGCAAAATTCAAAAATACTAATACCAACCAAATAACCCACTTCTTATAATCTAAAACTAAACTTAAAAAAGCAATTAAAAAATTAACTAAAAAAGGATTTAAACTAAACACAGGATAAAATAAATAAACACCGCTAACGGTATAAAAAAACTGTAAAAAACTTAACCCCAAATCATCCATGATGAAAAATAAATAATTCCACAAAGCAAAATAAAAAGAATAAAAAACACTAAAAAAAATCTTTTCCCATCCTCCCTTAAACCTATTCAAATAAACTAAAGGTAAAAAAATAAGAAAAAAAAATATTCCTAAAATAAAAGTGCTCAACAATACCGCAAAAACACCTAAAATTAACCCTACATAATTAACTATAAAAAACATCCAAACAACACATATAAAACCAATAACAAAACTAAAACCCCCTAAGACAAATAAATTAACCTCTTCCCTTCTAACTTCCTCAACAAGTAAACTTGAGAAAAATAAAAAAGTAAAACCATTTAATTCAAAATCGAAATAAAAACTTAAGAAAAAAGAAATAAAAAAAGTTAAAATCAACAAAAATTTTCTACTTATCAAACTTTTTACTTGGTTTAGGATCTCTTGAAGCTAAAGCATCATTTATTCTTTTAACAAAAGTATTATGTGGAGCATTCTTAACCAAAGAAGGATCACTAAATATTTCCTCCACTATTTTTTTTACAACCTCCGCGAAATTATCAAGATTTTTTAAGTTTTCAGTTTCCGTAGGCTCTATCATTAAAGCTTCTTCAACTATAAGAGGAAAATAAGTAGTAGGAGAATGTACATTGTAGTCCAACATTCTTTTAGCAATATCCATCGCCCTTATACCCTTATCTTTGTAGTTCGAAGCAGACACCACAAACTCATGAGCACAAAACTTAACACCAAAAGGATCCGCAAAATAATCCTTTATCCTTTTTCTTAAATAATTAGAATTAAGAACCGCCGTTTCAGCTACTTTACCTATATCTTTCCCATAAGATAAAACATAAGCTAAAGCTCTAACAACTACCCCTATGTTTCCCCAAAAATCTCTTATCATACCAACACTGTCTGGTAAATTAAAATTAAGAAAATATTTGTTATCATGGTAATCTATAATAGGTACAGGAAGAAAGGGTTTAAGAAAATTTTTTACAGCAACAGGTCCAGAACCAGGTCCCCCAGATCCATGAGGAGTACTAAAAGTCTTATGTAAATTCAAATGCATCATATCAAAACCCATATCCCCTGGCCTTATTTTACCTATAACCGCATTGAAATTAGCACCATCATAATAACTAAGTACACCATAATCCTTACAAATAGCAGTTATTTTGTCTATCTCTTTTTCGTATATCCCTAAAGTATTAGGATTAGTAATCATAAAAACTGCCACTTTTTGATTTATTTTGTTTTTTAAATCTTCCAAATCTATTTGCCCTTTATCATTACTTTTTATTGTAACGACTTTAAAGCCTGCCATAGCTGCAGAAGCAGGATTTGTACCATGAGCACTATCCGGAACCAGAACAGTATCCCTTTCTTCATTGAGTTTTTGAAAATATTTTCTAGCGATTAATAAAGCTGTATACTCTCCATGTGCACCTGCAGCCGGTAAAAAACTAACCGCATCCATACCTAGCAAATACTTTAGCTTCTCCTCAAATTCCTTTATCAAACCCAAAATACCTTGCACTTCTTCAATATCTACCAACGGATGCACCCCAGAAAAAATATTCGAAATATAGTCATTTATCTTAGGATTATATTTCATAGTACAAGAACCCAATGGATAAAACCCAACATCCACAGCCCAATTAATCCTGCTTAAATTGGTAAAATATCTAACTACTTCTAATTCAGATAAATCCTCCGTGTCCAAATTTTTTCTTTCTAAATGTACTTCATCACCTTTTAAAAATTCAATATAATTGGTTACAAAATCACTCATTCTACTTTACCTCTAAGCTTTCTATTAAATTTATAAAATCTTTGTATAATTCATCAAATTCTTTTAAAGGTCCCATACAATAAACACCCAAAAACCTACCAGACTTAATTTCTATATAGTACTTTAAATTTTTATATTCAGTTTCGTAATTAGGAAACGTGTAACCAAAAATGTAAACAGGATAATTCTTTACAGAGCTTTTCTGATTCACAAATATCTTATATTTTTTTTCGTAAAAATCCTCCAAATCAGATTTTATATTCTCTAATAAAGCATTTATATCCTTAACTTCAAGCATTTCAATATAAATCGTCCTATTTTGATTTTTAGAATCTATTAGTACACTTGTTTGATAAATATTATATAAATTCACCCTTACATAGTAACTTGGGTAATAGACCGTTATATTTTCTACTTTTATAACATTTTGAGCAGCTACTAAATAAAACGAGAGAAATAAAAATGAAAAAAATAAAACAAAAGTTATGAAATTTAACTTTTGGGGTTTTAATTTTTTTCTGTTGGTTTTCAAAGCAACTATTAGAGTAATAATTTTTCTGCCTCCCCGATAGCCTCTCTCATTATTCTTACGCCTTCATCTATTTCCTCTTTTTTTATTATATAAGAAGTTGTTATTCTAATAGTAGATTGCCCACAAGCTAATAAAAGCAAACCTT
>JBKBIY010000008.1:0-20028 GCA_046294045.1 bacterium
TGAAATATAAACCCATTGAAAAATAACCCTTTAGATTTTTTCTTTTTAGTTCTTGATAATAGATTAAGTGCCAAGTTTTATGTTTTTCAGGAGCTAAATTAGGATTAGCAATTTCAGAAATCCCTCCATCATTATAATAACTTTCACTTATAGATGGAGGCCTATAATTTTGAGAGTAAATTAATTTTAAAGCTTTTGATTTTTCAACCCTAATTAAACTTAATTGAGGGACAATTATAGATTTAAAATCACCATACAAACTAGTGTAATCATCATACCTACAAGAAAAAGAAAATAACCAATATTTATCCTCTGATTCATAATTAAATTTATGCTCATAAGAAAAGTATAGTGAGTAAAACGGTACAGATAATTTTTTTAAATCCAAGTAAATATCGATAAAGCTTTCATCAAAATAGTCTATGTCATAATTTTTTAAACCATAAGAGATACTTTTATATTCTAAACCAATTAAAAAAGAGTTTATTTTTGTTTCCCTAGAATAATTAACATCAAACGAAAAAATTTTATTTGAAAAATTATCTACATTAATAAAAAGTGAATTCCCAGAAGTTGGATACCTACCATATTGATAGTAGTCTAAATAAGAAATATTTAAATTCAGTTTAGAATTATTAGGTAAATCTAAAGAATGTTTAATATAAAAGTGATCAAAAACATCCTCAAGATAATCTTTTCTATCATTTAGTATAATTCCATAAGCACCCGTGGGATAATGAATTCTGTTAAAAAAATGAGAAAAATAAAAAGAAGTTTTTGAATTAAGCTTTTCATAATTCCCAAACAAATAATAAAACTTATAATACCTGTTATCATCTTTAATAGATAGTTCATTTCTTTGAGGCAAAAATATATCTCTTCCATTATAAGAACCTAAATTTAAACCAAAATCAAGTTTTATATTGTTTAATTTTACAAATCTAGCTTTTAGAAAATTATCTGATCCTTTACTATTTCCCATAAAATACGTTGTTCTGCTCATTTCATTTCTTATATTATCATCTTCCTCAAAATAAGGTATAAAATTTATGGTTCCAAGTAAAGAATTAGATCCGGAGTAAACATTTGAATATCCATGAACAATTTCAAGAGAATTAAGGAAAAAAGGAGAGTAATTGATAACATTACCAAGAATAACTTCATTAATCGGGAGGCCATCAAATAAAAATAGAGTTCTTGAGTTATAACCATCTGGCAGTTGAACTCCCTTACTCCCCAAGTACCAATATGCTCCATCCTCAACAACATATAACCCTGGCGAAAAATTTAATAAATCACCAATATTAACATGATAAAAAAATTTTAATTCAAAAGGAAAAATGAGAGAAATAAAAGCAGGTGAATCAATAATACTCTTAGAATACTTACTTATTGATTGTACCTTGAAAGTATAGTCAATTTCCTTTTCTATAAACTCTTTTTCTTCAGTAAAATCGTTATTTGCTTTTTCATCCAAAGCTTGCGCTACATAAAAAGTAAGAATTATAAAAAAGATAAAGAAAAATTTATTCACTTTACCTCACCTCATCTTTTTACAATGTTATAAAACTTTTGATAATCTTCTATATCTTCCAGTTTACCATTTAAAATTAAGCTTACTCTATTTTTTCCTTTTCTTTTTGAGTTATAAAGGTTATCATCAGCTATTTTTATCAAAGCATCTTTGTCAGAAGAATCTTCTGGATAGAAAGAAATTCCAAAGCTTGCGCTAACTTTCAAAGTGATATTCTCATCAACCTTAATCTCCAGAGTAGATATGATATCCTTTAGATTCAAACAAAATTTTAAAGCATCTATTTTAGAAGGTACGCCAAGAACAAGAATAAATTCTTCCCCTCCATATCTTGCAGCTATGTCAGTATTTCTCTTTCTATTTTTTACTACTTCAGCAACTAAAGATAAAACTTTATCCCCTACACTATGACCGTATGTATCATTTATTTTTTTGAAATTATCTATGTCTATCATAACGATAGCAAAAGTTTTAGTTAATCCAAGTGCTGCTTTCATCTTATTTTCTATAAATACAGCGTTATAAAATTTCTCAAAAGCTCCTCTATTATAAAGTTTAGTTAGAGAATCTATAGAAGCTATAGCTTCAAGCATAGTTAATTGCTGCTCCAAAACCTGTGACATCCTTAAAAAACTATCGACTAAATAATTAAATTCATTAAACCAAAAACTCTTTTTCTCAAGGTCAAATTTCCTCTTACTTATTTCCATTGTTAGCTTTTTCAAATATTCAATTGGAGAATAAAACTGTGATATCATAAAAAAGCTTACCAAAACTGAAAATAAGCTTAAAAGAAAAACAACTAACCATGAATAAAAACTTATTTCATTTAATTGTTTATCAAGTTTGGTTAGATCAAAAGCAATTACTACATAACCAATCTTTATCTCTTCCTGAATATCACTTATTATATTCTTCATCAAAGGTAAATATATTATAAGCAATTTAGTTATACTAATATTTTTATCAATTTCTATGTGCTTTTTTTCTAACTTAAAACTGATAGTCTTATTCTTAAAAAACGATGGATCTTCAATAGAAAAATGCTCCATTAATTTAGGGTATCTACTAACATAAATTAAATTCAATCCACGGTTATCAAAAACAGATATATAAACCAAATCTTGATTATAATATTCCTGTTGTAAAATAATCCTTAAAGCTTCCAGTTGTTCGTATTCAACATACCGCTTTATTCTAGAAGAAATATTTTGGGAAATAGCAATATAAAAATCAACCATATACCTTATTAAATTATTTTCAAGATTTATTTTTAACCAATAAAGAGTAAACACAAAAATTAATATATTAACAATTAGTAATATAAATATTGCGACGTTTATCTTTCTAAAAAAACTTATTATTTTAAAAAAATTTTCTAACTTGGCTATCACTTAGTTACCAAAATAAAAGGACTTGGAAAAAAAATTTTATAAGTATTTTCATTATTAAGAAAAGAACTCTTCTTTACATAAGACGCCATCATTTTACCTAACTGAAAATAATCTATAACGTAAGCTATATCTACACCGTACTGTAATAAAACTCTTTGCGAAGAAATTATTATTTTATTATATGATTTTATTGACTTTATTAAAAAAAGTAGGTTTTCTTCTTCCAAAATCATAGCATCAGAAAAGAAATACACAGCATCCACGTCAGCTATCGATTTACTTATATATTTAAAATTAAAATTATCAACTTGAAGCAGAACAGGTGTTAAAGATATTTTGCTTATAGATTGTTCTGCTATTTCCACAGCATAACTTTTTTTATTGTACAATAACCCTATTTTTTTTATATTTGGATATTTGATTTTAAAATCTCTGAAAATTTCATCAAAAGGAGGATAAATTGAAAAACCTATAAATTTTCCAAGTATCCCCAAAGTGTCAGGCATAAGTACAAGAGCATACATATTTATTTTTTCTTTGTGATAGTTTTGTTTTAGATAAAAAGCAGCCTCACTAGTTAAAGCTATTACTACATCTGCTTTATTCAGCATTTCATTATTTAGTTCTTTTAAATCAACTATAATACACTTTTCACTAGGATACTCACTTAAAAAACCATTTATAGTTAACTTAACAGGTTGTAAATCCTTTGTTTTTATTATGAGTACATTTAAAAATTTAACATCTGCAAAAATTATGTTGATAATTAGAAATAATGAAAGAAAAAATATTGTTAAAAAATTAAAAAAAACTTTACGCATTTTGTGTAAATCCTCATTTATTATACTACATCTTTTTTATATTATACTCCTTTTCAATAAATTCTATGAATTTCTCAAATATATCAGGATCAAACTTATCTTTCTCTTTTTTAATTATTTCTAGTGCTTCTTCAGGCGTATAAGCTTTCCTATATGGTCTTTCCTCAGTTAAGGCTAGGTATACATCACAAATTCTTATTATTCTTGATAAAAGCGGTATTTCGTTGGCTTTTTTTCCTTCAGGATAACCACTACCATCCCAATTTTCATGAGTATATTTTATTATGTCAGAAATATCTTTGTACATATCCAGTTTTTTAAGGACATTGTAAGCAACAACAGGATGATCCTTTATATATCTCCATTCGTTATTACTAAGATTAGTAGATTTTGAAAAGATGTATTCAGGAATAGAAATATAACCTAAATTCATTATTTTTGCAGAATGCTCTATTTTTTTTATTTCTTCGTAGCTTAATCCTAAGAAATTTGCAAATTTAGTACATAACTCTGCTACTTTCTTTGAATGACCTTTTGCAAAAATATTTTTAGCCTCTATTATGTTTGCAACTTTTTCTATTGTATCCCCCGTAGCTCTAAATAACCAATTATAATTAAGATTCGTTAAATATATAGGAATAAGCCCAATAATTAACAAATAGACCATATATATATTTTTTTGAGACAAGTCATAGAATACTAAAAACAAGGCGATATTTAGAAGCAAACCTAAAACCAAATTTTTTAAATCTTCATAAGAAAAGAAAGAATATTGGTCAAAATAAGCCTTAAAACTAAAAAAGATATCCAAAAAATATAATACCACCATATAAAGCAAATATAGAAAAATAAAAAATATCATAACTTGTAAAAATAAAATATTACCTCCAAATAAACTCTCAAAATTAGCACTAAATGAAAAGTAATAAACAATAAAACTTATAAAGAAAAAGGGCAAATATTCAAAAACAAAATTTAAAAACCAACCTATGTTATTCATTTTAGCATATTGAGAACGATATCTATAAAAAACTGAAATTAATTTGGCAAAAAATAAAATCAATAAAACACTTATTATACTTACCTTATTTAAAAAAGCCCAATAAATAAAAAACAAATAAATACAATCAGATATTCTTAAAGATATGTTAAAAGGTCTATTTATATTCAAAAAGTTACCAAAGACAAGTGCCAGAAAAAATAATAATAAATGGAACTCCATCTGTTAAATTTATTTATGTTACTGGCGGCACGAGGATTCGAACCTCGGACACAGGGATTATGATTCCCCTGCTCTGACCACTGAGCTATGCCGCCTTACCCTTCTATATTCAACAAAAAACATACCTTACCTCTTTAAAATACAAAATAAAAAATATTATTACAGTAATTAACAAGGATTTAAACCCTTTTTGTAAAATTTATCTTTTTGCAAAACATGAGTAAAGAACAAGAAATAAATTTTATAGATTTTGCAGAAATTACAGTTAAGGCTGGTGATGGCGGAAATGGCTGTGTAAGTTTTAGAAGAGAAAAATTCGTACCTCGTGGTGGACCAGACGGCGGAGACGGTGGAAACGGCGGTAACATCATAATTAAAGCTACTAAACACCTTAATACCCTCATAGACTACAGATACAACAAATATTTCGAAGCAGAAAATGGACAACACGGAAAAGGTAAAAATAAATACGGTAAAAACGGTAAAGACCTCATCCTACCCGTACCCATAGGAACAATCATAACAGATGAAAACAACAATACAATAGAATTAACCCAAGATAATCAAGAAGTTATAATAGCAAAAGGAGGAAAAGGAGGAAGAGGTAATACCCACTTTGCTACACCCATATACCAAGCACCCAAATTCGCAGAAAAAGGACAAAAAGGAGAAATAAAAAAACTAAAACTAGAATTAAAATTAATAGCAGATGTAGCAATCATAGGATTACCAAATGCAGGTAAATCCACTCTATTATCGGTAATCTCAAACGCTAAACCCAAAATAGCAGACTACCCCTTTACCACACTTAAACCCAACATCGGAGTAAGCCTAGTAAACAAAAAATCCATAGTATTCGTAGATCTACCAGGAATAATAGAAGGAGCAAGCCAAGGTAAAGGATTAGGATTACATTTTCTTAAACATTTCCAAAAAGCTAAAATTTTTGTCCACCTTATAGACATAACCCAAGATTACAAAAAAAATTATAAAATTATCATAAATGAAATGAAACAATATTCAAAAGAAAAAAATATTAATCTACTACAAAAATCTCAAATAATAGCAATTAACAAAATAGATTTGGTTAACGAACAAGAACTAAAAAAGGCTCTTAAATATTTTGAAAACCTAAAAAACAAAAAAAAAGAAGAAAACATAAAATACATAATCCCTATCTCAGCTCAAAAAAAACAAAATATAGATCAACTTTTATATAAAACTCTCCAAATTTTAGAAATGCAAAATTCCTTCAAAACAGAATCAGAAAAAATAAACGAGAAAGAAAACTTAGAAAACTTTACCATCACTTTAAATCCTACCCAAATAAAAATAACGACTACTTACAACAAAGATCTTAAAAAAAATATTAGAACTTTTGAATTAAGTGATCCCGATTTTGAAGAAAAACTAAGCAGATTTGACCTTAATAATCCATATGCTATAAAATACCTAAAAAATATTCTTTCAAACCATCGAGCAATAAAATCTCTACTCTTAAAAGGTATAAAAGAAGGAGAATATGTCAAAATTAATAATACTTTATTTATCTTCATTGATAAGTTTATAGTTCCTTTAACAGAAAAATGACTATAAAAAATGATTTATAAAAAGGTGATCGTTTATGAAATTCGAGATGACTAAATACGAAGGCGGATGGATAGAGTTAATAGTAGGTCCAATGTTTAGTGGTAAAAGCGAAGAATTAATTAGAAGAATTAAAAGATCTATAATAGCAAATCAAAAAGTAATAGTATTTAAACCTTCCCTTGATAAAAGATATGAAAAAGATAAAATCGTTAGTCACAACGGTATAAAAATAGAAGCAGTAATAGTAGATAACCCAATGGAAATATATCAAAAATCTCAAAATTTTGATGTAATTGGTATAGATGAAGCACAGTTTTTCGATAGCCAATTAGTAGAAATCGTGGAAAAACTTGCGGATGAAGGAAAAAGAATAATAATAGCCGGGCTAGATCAAGATTTTCGAGGAGAACCCTTTTCAATTATGCCGTACTTAATGGCAATAGCAGATAGTGTAGACAAACTACATGCAATATGTGTAATTTGCGGAGCAGTAGCAACAAAAAGCCAAAGATTAATAAATGGCAATCCAGCACCTTATGATTCCCCTACAATCGTAATAGGCGCAACAGAAACCTACCAACCTAGATGTAGAAAATGCTTCCAAAAACCTCAAAAAACACCAGAAAACCTAAAAAATTAATAACTTAAAAAATTTATAAACATGGAAATATTACTAATTATACTGGCTTACTTAATAGGAAGCATACCAACAGGATACATCATAGGAAAACTTAAAGGAGTAGATATTACTAAAACAGGAAGCGGTAACATAGGAATGGCCAATGTCTTTAGAACACTAGGTTTTAAATATGCCATAATCGTACTTATAATAGATACAATTAAAGGATTTATACCTACTTTTTTGGCAATAAAACTTAACTTAAGTGTTTTAGCGGTATTAGTTACAGGATTATCTGCAATACTTGGACATATATTTACAATTTTTCTTAAATTCAAAGGAGGTAAAGGAGTAGCAACCTCACTAGGAGTAATACTCGCAATAAGCCCCTTTTTAGCAATGTCATCTTTTCTTGTATGGCTAACCTTAGTGGTTATAACTAGGTATTCTTCATTAGGATCTATAACAGCTTCATTATGGGCAACTATAGTGGTTATTCTTTATCAACTAAACATTATAAATTTTGAAATTTTTAAAATAAAATTTCAAAACAAGATTCTCTTAACTTTTTTTACCGCATTCCTAACAGCTTTCATTATATACAAACATAGAGAGAATATAAAAAGAATACTTAAAGGACAAGAAAATAAACTATTTTAAAAGGGGAAAGAAAAACATAAAAATGGAGTACTATTTTTACTTTTTATCAATCTACACTATAGGATGGGCTTTGTCAATATATTTCATAGTACAAAAGTTAGACGCTTTAAAAAAACTTTACAAAAACATAACCAATAAAGAATTTTTTTTAGAAAATGATTTAAGTCTAAAAGAAAAAATAGATAATTTTTTTAGACATGTAATTTTACAAGTAAGAATTTCGAATTTTAGGACAAAATTAATGCACTCTCCCGTCTCCTTAATGGGATTTATTTACCTAATCTCTCCTTTACTTTTCATAATCCTAAGAAAAAGAACACAGTGGGTAATAGACATAGTTTTGATTCTTGGATTAATAGGTATATTATTAGCAATAGCAAGAAGATATTTATTAAAAGTACCAAGAATAATAATTTCATCAACTAAAGATAGATATATTCAATTTCACTTCGCTATACTTATAAATATTTTGTTATTTATAGCCTTTTTTTATTTTTCATTTAGCCCGAATACTCCATTACTTTTTGCCCTTTACACCTTTACAAAATTACCACAAAATATTTTTTTACAATTATTAACAGGTACTTTATGGTTAATTTCCTTGTATCTTATAATGTCAAAGATAGAAAAAGGAAGAATTTTTCATACAATTTTAGCCCCTATTAATATATTACATACCTCAGATAAAGATTTCACTATAAAACCAATTAAATTATCCGACGAGGAAATAGAACAAACTTTAGGATTTCAAAAAATACAAGACTTTGGATCTAAAGATTTTTTAGAAATATTTAGCTGTACAGAATGTGGTAGATGTCAAGAAGCTTGTCCTGCTTTTAATGTTAATCAACCTTTGTCACCAAAATCAATTTTAATTAAACTCTTAGATAGCATAGAAGAACATACCAATAACCCTCGAAATGGGGAAATAGTACCTAACTACATAAATCCGGAAAGCATATGGAGTTGTACTACATGCGGAGCTTGCTTTAACTCTTGCCCAGTTCTTATAAATCCACTAAATAAAATAATCAATTTACGAAGAAATTTGGTAATGGAAAAAGGAGAAGTTCCTGCTCAACTTCAAGAAACACTTAACTCCATTGAAATTAGAAATCATCCATTTAAAGGAAATATCGATAAAAATCAAGTTTTAAATAAATTAAAAAATGTAAAGATAATTTCAAATGAAAACGAAGCTAAAGAGGTAGATTATATATACTGGATAGGATGTGCCATTATTTACAATGAGCAAATACAAAACATATCAATAAAATTAACGGAAATACTTGAAAAAGCTGGCTTAAAAATTGGTGTTTTAAAAAACGAAAGTTGTACAGGTGACCCCGCAAGAAGAATAGGTAATGAATACCTATTTCAAATAATAGCACAAAATAACATAAACACTCTTAAAAAAATTAATAAAAAAATAATAACATCCTGCCCACATTGCTATAACACCATAAAAAATGAATATCCCCAACTAGATGAAGAATTTAAAGTAGAAATCTATCATCACTCACAAATCCTTTCTAATCTGGTAAAAGAAAATAAAATACAAGTAGTGGATAAATCACTTACTTTTCATGATCCTTGCTACTTAGGAAGGCAAAACAAAATTTTCCAAGAACCTCGAATAGTTCTAGGTAAGAAAATAAAAGAAATGGAAAAAAATAAAGAAAACTCTTTTTGTTGTGGTGCAGGAGGAGGAATGTACTTCCTTGAAAAGAAGGAATACAAAAAAATAAATCATGAAAGATTTGAGCAAGCGGTAAAAGTATCAAACAACATAGCAACCGCTTGCCCTTACTGCTTACTTATGCTACAAGATGCAGCTAACACCAAAGGATTAAAAGATAAAGTCATAATCAAAGATATAGTCGAATGGATATAAAATTAACATAAACTTATAAACGTTTTACTTGAAAAGCAAAAAATTTCAAATATTGGGTTTCTGGCATAGCTAGATTAACAGGGTGATCCGTAGCTTGTCCACCACGATATATCAACTTTCCATAAAGCCCTTCCTTAAAAAAAGCTTGTCTTATAGCTTCTAAAAATTGTTCTTCTGTTACTTTTTGAGAACATGAAGAAGTTAAAAAATAGCCGTTATCTTCCACAAGTTTTAAAGCTACATAATTAATGTCGAAATAAGCTTTCAGAGCATTTTGGATTTTATCCTTAGTTTTTACAAAAGATGGAGGATCAACTATTACTATTGAAAATTTTTTTGATAATTCCACTAATTCTCTTAATTTTTCAAAAGCGTTGGCTTTGTGAAAAAGATATTTATTTTGAAAATTATTTAGTTTCATTATTTGAGGAATGACATTGTAAGCAAAATTTGATTCATCAATCAATTCTACAAACCTAGCTCCATATTTTAGAGCATAAAGAGAAAAAGTACCGATATAACTAAATACATCTAAAACTATTTTATCTTGAGCTATATTTTTAAGAAATCTTCTATTTTCAGTATGATCAAAATAGAACCCTGTTTTTTGGCCATTTAGAGGATCTATCAAAAACAAAATATCATCTATTTTTACGGTAAAAGGAAGATTTATGTTTCCATATTCTATTTCTCTTTTTAATTCCAATCCTTCAAGCTTCCTTAAATTACTATCACTTCTATTAATTATACAATTAACTCCTAATTTTATAAGAGCTTTAAAAATGTTTTCTTTATGAAAGTCAATTCCTTTTGTTAAAAGCATACATACTGCAACTTTTTTTTGTTCTGTAGTGGTAAATAGGTCTATTATTAAACCTGGTAAGAAATCTCCTTCAGAGTATACCCATCTAAAATTTGAGCCGTAGAATTTAGATTTCTGATAATACAATTCTTTCAAACGATTAACCCAAAAATCCAGGTTTATCTCTTCATTTTTTAGATTTAGAACTCTAAGAGAAATTTTAGATTGTGGATTATAGTAAGCTTTACCAACAAAAATATTGTTGTGGTATAAATCTATTATTTCCGAATCTAAGTTTGGCAAAGTTTTTAATTCATTATCAAATATCCAGAGATATCCTTCTTTTACTTTTTGATAAACCTTTTTACTAATATTTATTTTCATTTTGCTATTAGTAATTTATTGGTACATCTATTTTTTGATAAATTTCATATCTTTTGCCTCTGGCTAAAAAAGCATTTCTTAAGTATATTCTTATTGCTACATTTTGCATATTTTCAAATCTAAATTCAGAATCGGTAGTTTCTATGAAAAAGTTGTTTACTGATCGTTCAATTATATTATTATTTTGAACATCAATCTCCACCTTCTCAATTCTATAGCTTACTCCATTATTAGCATTATTTGAATAAACTGCTATACGTACTAATGTAATTAAGAAAGAGCTACTTCTATAAGAGTAAAACTCCACTAAATTAGGCTCAATTCTTAGGATAGGGCTTCTGTTATAAGATGGTGGTTGATTTTTGACCAATTCTTTAACTATCTTGTTTAGAAAAATTTTTGATTTAGAGGATATTTCATACTTTTTTGATAATGAAAAAGACATTTTATTTATATTTATGGTTGTAAGAGTTAGGATTAATAAAAATAAGGCAGCTATGGCACTAGAAATTAACACTTCTACAAAAGTTAATCCTTTTCCTCTTTTTAAGTTTTTTTCGTCTTTAAATTTTTTCATTTTTAGTTTTCTTCTAGATATTTCTTATTTAGATATTTCTTATTATTGTCATAATTGGGGAGAATATTGATAAGCATAAAGCGGCTGTAATAATTCCAGATAAAATTGCCATTGATGGTTCTATTATTCTGTTGAAGCTATCCAGAGCAGCGTTAGCTTCTATTTCTGCCATTTCTGATAATTTTCTGAGTGTAAATGGTAATTCCCCTGTTTCCAAAGCAATATTCATTTGTTTTACATAAGATGAATTAAAAGCACTTCCAAAATTTAAAATTTCATAGAGTTCTCCTTTCTTGGCTCTGGCATACATCTGAGAAAAAAATATAGAAAAAGGTTCAATGGTTTCCTCTTCAAGTATTCTGAATGTTAAAGAGTGAGTTAAACCGCTTTCCAAAGCAACTGCCCATAAATTTAAAACCAAAGCTACATAAGCATTATAAAAAATCCTCCCTAAAAGAGGTATAAAAAAAATGTACTTATACAGACTCTTAAAATTGGATTTAAAAAGATTATAGATAACCAAAAACAAGATAAGAGCAACAAAAGCTAAAAAAATTATTACCTTTATATCAAAAATTGAGGTAAAAAAACTAAGCAATTTAAAGGCTGTTGGAGTTTCGATGCCTAGATCGAGATATAAATTATTAAAAGCAGGTATTATAAAATTTTTAAATATTATCATTATAAATCCAAGTACGACTAAAAAAAGTAAAGGATAAATTAGCGATTTAATTATGTTCTGATATAAATTTTCCCGTTTTACGATTAACTCTTCCAATTTTTTTAGGACATAAACCAAATTTTCCGTACTTTCTCCAATTTTAAGAATAGATATTTCAAATTGTCCTAGAATATTAGATTTTTGTAAAGAATAGTATAAAGCGCTTCCGTTATTAACCATCCTCCTTGCAATAGCTAAATTTTTAGAGTAATTTTCCAGTGTTTTTTCAAGAATAAAAAGTGAATGAGTAATGGGAATTCCACTTTCAAGTAAATACCTGAGCATTAAAACAAATGTTAATTTTTCTTTTTCCTTCATTATCTTTTCATATCTATTGCCAAAACTTTAAAAGTTAAGAAATACTGTTTCAAAGGATTATTTTCTCGGGGATCAGTAATAATTTTTTCATTTTGAGATACGTATCTCTTTGCAGTAATATTAGATCCTAAATAATAAATATAACTTGCATTTCCATAAAAACTAGTTTGACTATTTCTATTAAAAAACGAAACATAATCTCCGTTAAGAATTAATTTTCGATCACTGGTAAAATTAATCTTAATGTTATCAGCAACCAAATTAAAGTAACTTTCTGATCCTACCAAAACCCGGAAATCTCGACTTTGAAATGAATCTATAAAATTTTCAAAATCCGAAAATTCATTATAAACTACATGTCCTTTTATATTAGCAGATTTAGAAGTTATAAGTAAGACAGTGCTTCCTATTCTACCATCTTCAAAACTTCCTGGACTGTTACTACCTATTTCCACATCAGTATCCGCATATATTATAGTTTTATCGTAATGTGTCTTGTATATAATAGCAGAAGAAGGATCTCCATTTTGATCCAATTTTATCATAACTTTATAAACAAAACCACCCTGTGGTTCCAGGAGTATTTCTTCATATTCTCCTCCGTTATTTCCTCCTCCGTTATTTCCTCCTCCGTTATTTCCTCCCCCAATATTTCCTCCTCCACCATTTCCAGGATCAATTTCAACAATTTCACTCCAGGCCAAGATATAGTGCTCTATTAATTTATCACTTTGACTACATAGTTCAACATTTTTCTCATCTATATTAATAAAACTACTTAATATACTCGATATATTTGGGTCATTAGTAATTACAGCATTACGTTTAACACGAATAATTTGTGGATTTTTAACTAAGTAGTATAAATATGTTTCTTTATTACCTTGTCTGTAATAAACATCAATTACTATTTCCTGATTTTTTTCAGGCCGAGTGTTAATCATGTTAAATTTTATATTTACTTTATCTATTTGAGGAGACGTTATAAACACTGAACCATATTTTGTAAGATCAACAGGTTCGTAAGAAAAAGTTCTATTACTCTCGCTTTTATTTCTAACAAAATCACTTATATTTGTAAAATATCCAATAAGAAAATTAGTAACCCCAGGATCAACGAAACTTGCATAATTTGAATACTTATTCATTTCTTCTAGATTGTAGTAAAAGTAATATTCCTGTCCTTCCTTACTTCTTAATATTTCAACACTTTTACCATTTACAACTGTTTGTGGAGAAATAAAGGAAATGTTAAATATTTTGCTAGATGCTTGAATAAAAATCTCAGAATCACCAGATGAAACAAAATTTTCATAAGTTGTACTTTGCCTAAACGTTAATTTCTGCTCGCTAGTAGAACCCAAAACAAAGAGATTCATTTCAGAAAGGCTACTTCTATCCTTAACAATAACGTTAGCCATTGGATTATTGAAACGATCAGAGATTTGTATAGCTATTTTTGTTGGTGATATTCTTCTTGTTTGGAAATTGTAAGTGCGACCCCTTATATAATAAGATCCTTGATACCGAGCAGTTCTATAAAATTCAGTAGCTACAAGAGAAATAGATTTTAAATTGTTGTAATACTGGGTGTCCTGCATCAGTTTTCGTGTAACCTTAATATCCCCAGCTGTATAGTTAAATAATATTATTGAAAAAACAGTTATAAACATAGTGAATAAGGTTAACCAAAGATATAAAATATAAGCCTTCTTTTCATTTTTAAAATTCATAAACTTCTCACCTCCTATAAAAAAATTAACCCTAAATCTTACAAAATCCTTAAAAATCAAAAAAATTTTAACATTATTTTAACAAATTTATTTTTCTTAACCCTAAGAGGATAAGGTATTTTGTTGATTGAATTTTATCATTAATTAAATTCTATCATTAATCAAATTTTACTTGGAATTATGCTAAAAATTGAATATAATAAAGAAACAGCTCATAAATCACACAGATTAGCCCAAAAAATAGTAGATGAAGTTTTTTTTATTTTATAAAAAACCACTCAACAACCAGTTTAGAAAGAGCTACATTAAGAATAATGGGCATAAACGGAGCAAATAAAGAAGGAATCCCATATTGCAATATTTTAGTAGAAAAAGCACAAAAAGCTAACCTATTAAACCAAGGAATATCCTACTTAATAGGGTACTTATATTATTCCGTAAATGAAAATTTAGAAAAAACTATTGAATTAATAGAAAAAATATCCCCAGAAGATATTAAAGAAATAAAATTCAAAATTAAAGATTACAAAGAATATTCTTATAAACTTGCCCAAAGGGGTATAGAGCAAATAAAATCTCAAAGAAGAAAGAGAGAGGAATTAATAGAAAAATTTGGGTTACCCCCAACTCCATGGATATATGTAATAGTTGCCACAGGGAATATTTTTGAAGATAGGCTTCAAGCCATATCTGCAGTTAGACAAGGAGCAGATTGTATAGCAATAATCCGTTCCTCTGCTCAAAGCTTACTAGATTACGTACCCGAAGGATTAACCGCTGAAGGATACGGAGGAACCTTTGCTACCCAAGCAAACTTTAAACTAATAAGGGAAACCCTTGATCAAGAAATGCCAAATGCTAAAAGATATCTAATGCTTGTAAACTATTCATCTGGATTATGTATGCCAGAAATAGCAGCTTTAGCAGCACTAGAAAGATTAGATATGCTACTAAACGACAGCATGTACGGTATACTCTTTAGAGATATAAATCCTCAAAGAACTTTTATAGATCAATATTTTTCAAGATTAATAATATCCCTTGCCGATATAATTATAAATACTGGAGAAGATAATTACTTAACAACAGCAGACGCTTTTGAAAAAGGATATACAATCATAACCTCACATTACATAAATTATGAATTCGCTAAAAAATGTAATTTACCAGACAGGTTAATAGGTTTAGGACATGCTTATGAAATAAGACCAGATATAACCAATTCCTTTTTATATGAATTAGCACAAGCTTTATTGATAAGAAATCTATTTCCAAACTGCCCTATAAAATACATGCCACCTACCCGATGGGTAACAGGAAACATATTTCATACTCATGTTATAGACAATATGTTTAACTTGGTATCAATTCTAACAAATCAACATATACATTTGGTAGGAATACTTACCGAGGCAATACATACCCCCTTGCTACAAGATAGATACCTTAGTATAAAATCTGCAAAATATATATTTAACGCAGCTAAAAACTTAGCAAATGAAATAGAAATAAAAGAAAATGGGTTAATACAACAAAGAATATTATATCTACAACAAAAAGCTTATGAATTACTAGAGGAAGTAGAAAAAAAAGGGTTATTTAACGCTATAGAAGAGGGATTATTTGCAGATACAAAAAGACCTAAAGATAAAGGTAAAGGATTAGAAGGAGTAATCCAAAAATCAAATGATTATTTTAATGCAGTGGAAGAATTAATTCTAAAGGTAACACCAAATTTTTGTTAAATTAATAATTAAACAAATGAATCTTTGAATTTACTAAGGAGGTTTGAAAAATGGCACAAAAAAAGAAATCAAGTACCAAAAAACCAGGACCAGCCAAATGTAGATATTGTGGAGGATTACTTGAAGGAACAAAATGGGTAAAAATAGGCGGTAAAAAATGGCATAAAGAATGCGCGCTAAAAGCAGGTAAAAAAATACCTAGAGAATACCTAGAAATATAGAAATAAAAACAAAAAAATTTCTAAAACAGGAGGATAACATGAAGATAAATAATCTGTGTTTACTAGGACACACTTCTAGCGGAAAAACATCTATAATAGAAACTCTTGCCTACCTTAATAAACAATCAAATTCATTTGGTACACCATCATTACTCGATACCGACGAAGAAGAAAAGAAAAGAAAAACTACAACAACACTCAAAGTTTTTCCCATCAAAACCAAAAACTATAAACTAAATCTCATAGATACCCCTGGATTCTCGGACTTCATAGGTGAAATTCTTGGAGGAATATATGCAGTTGAAAATGCGGCAATAATAGTAAATGCCCAAAATCCCATAGAAGTAGGTACAGAAAGATCCTGGTTCCTAGTTAACGAAAAAACAAATATCCCCATACTACTTATAGTTAATCACTTTGATAAAGAAAATCTTAACTTTGAAAATATTATTAATAGCCTAGTTGAAAACTACAGTAACCGAATAATCCCTTTAACCATACCAATATACGAAAATAACAATTTTAAAGGAATAGTTGATGTTATAAACAAAAAAGCTTACCTTTTTGAAAAGGGAAATTTAAAAGAAACCAATAACCCTTATGAAAGTTTAATGAATAATTTATTAGAAAAGATAACGGAAACGGTAGCAGAAACAAGTGAAGAATTATTAAACAAATATTTAGAAAATGGAGAACTATCTAATCAAGAGATTGTTCAAAACTTAAAACAAGCTTACAAGATGAAACTTATTTTCCCTCTTTTTACAGTGAGTGCAAAAATACCAGAATCTTTACAAATACTTCAAAAATATTTAGATTTAATATTAATAAGTGCTGATGAAAGTGAAATATCAAAAAACCCAGAAGTCTCAGCTCTAGTATTTAAAACCTTATCAGATCCCTACAAAGGAAGGGTCTCCTTTATAAGAGTTTTTAGTGGAAAAATAACCAAAGACTCAACTTATAATAATGTTACCAAAAATAATAAAGAAAAAATTACCGTCTTAGTGGAAGTAGCTGGAGATCAACATAATCCAATAAACGAATGTTTAACTGGAGATATATGCGCTACATATAAACTTGATCATACTTTGTCAGGTGATGTACTTTCTTCCACTGATAATTCACTTCTAAAACCAATAGAATATCCAGAACCTCTATATGAAAAAGGAGTAGAACCAAAAACAAAAGCAGATGAAGAAAAACTCTCATCCGCTATAAGCAAAATACAAGAAGAAGATCCCACTTTTAAAGCTTATAGAGATCATAATGTAAAACAATTTGTTATATCCACTATAGGGGACGTACACTTAGATTACATTATCTCCAAGTTAAAAAATAAATACAAAGTTAATATTGAAGTAACACCCAGAAAAATACCTTACTTGGAGACAATAAAAGGTAAAGCTCAAGCTGTAGGTAAGTATGTAAAACAATCAGGAGGAAGGGGACAGTTTGGTATAGCTCATGTAGAGCTTGAACCCTTACCAAGAGGACAAGGTTTCGAATTTGTTGACAGAATCGTAGGTGGAGTTATTCCTAAAAACTTTATACCTTCAGTAGAGAAAGGTATAAGGAATGCAATGGAAGAAGGAGTACTATCAGGTAATAAAGTTGTGGATATAAGAGCAATTCTTTTTGATGGTAAGTATCATGAAGTTGACTCAAGTGATTTAGCTTTTCAAATAGCCGGAGCAATGGCTTTTAGAGAAGCAATGTCAAAAGCTAACCCCATTATACTTGAACCAATAATGAATCTGGAAATACTTGTACCTGATAGCATGCTAGGAGATGTAATAGGATTATTAAACACCAAAAGATCAAGAATAATGGGAATGGAAGCAAGTAGTAGAAAAGGTTGGCAAACCGTAAAAGCAGAAGCACCCTGGATGGAAATAAAAGATCTAGCTGTTGAATTAAAATCTGCAACACAAGGAAGGGTGTCTTTTTGGATGAAACTTTCTCATTACGAAGAAGCACCTCCTAACATAGCACAACAAGTAATAGCAGAAAGTAAGAAAAATCAAGAAGAAAAAGTATAAAATGAAAAAAATAGGGTATTTATTAGGTAATAAACCTAACTCACCCTATGAATTCTATTTTTTAGTTGATAAAAATTGTTTGGTACAATTGGATGATGTAGTAATAGTACGCTCTTTTATTAATGATAAAGAAATAATTTATTATGGTATAGTAAGGGAAATAGTAAAATATACCGAAGCTAGCCAATATGCAATAGAAACTGAATTAATAATAGATAACAAAATTCCTTATGTAAATGTAGCGGTTGCTAAAGTTTTTGTAACAAGAATAGAGCCTGAAATATACACTCCCCCTAATCCTTCTGCTGAAGTATTTCTAGCAGAAAAAGAAGAATGTGAAATAGCACTATACTTTGATAAAATGAAAAATAAAATACCCATAGGTTTCCTTAGGAATGGATTCAATGCTTATATAAATCTTGATTTTTTAGATGGTACAAGTGGAGCGCATATAAACATTGGCGGAATGTCAGGAGTAGCCACAAAAACATCTTTTGCTACATTCCTTCTCTTTTCCCTATTTCAAAAATCTCCTAATTCAAGTAACTATAGAGCAATAATATTCAATGTTAAATCATCAGATTTGCTATACCTTAATTACAAAAATAATTACAAAAATTTAAAAAGTATAGAAAAAGAAGAGTTAGAAAAAAATTATTCATCTTTAGGGTTAATACCAGATTCTTTTAAAAATATAACTATACTTATTCCACCAAAGAAAATATCAGCTTCCATTAACAAAACAATAGATGTAAACGATACATTAATAAAAGGGAAACTTTATTATTTTACGCTACCAGAAATATTCAATAAAGAGTTATTTAAATTTTTTTTCACAGATGAAACTAAAGATTTTTCAAGCTTAGAAAGAATAATCTCAATAGTTGAAAAACATATAAACAACTTAATACAAAAGACAAAAATAGATTTATTAGAGGAAGGAGTAATAGAAACCGATAATGGTTACATAGAAAATCTCGAAGAATTATTTGACTATGTTAAATTCTATCTTGATAAAAATGCAAATATTATAAATGAATCAAGAGCAACCATAAATGCTTTCATAAGAAGATTTAAAAAAGTAAAAGATGATTGTAATTTTTTAGTAGGTAGAAAACAAAGTGATAAAGTTGATATCATAGATGAAATAATTAATAATCAATTAACGGTAATAGATGTACATAATTTAAATGAAAAAGCGAAATTGTTCGTTGTTTCTTCAGTTTTATACATGATTTATTTAAGAAAAGAGGAAGAGAATGATCCTAATAAATATTTTTTTGTTATAGATGAGTTAAATAAGTATGCTCCTGCTTCAAGTGATACTCCAATAAAAGATGTTATTATAGATATTGCGGAAAGAGGAAGAAGTATAGGTATAATAATAATAGGTGCTCAACAAACAGCTAGCCAAATAGAGCCTCGTGTTCTATCAAATTGTTCAATAAAAGTTATAGGAAGATCCGATAGTTTTGAATTATCAAAAACCTTTTATAATTTCTTATCAGAGGATCTAAAAAAAAGAGCGATAATATTAAAACCGGGGAATATGATAGTATTACAACCCGACTGTCCGGTACCTATTGCTATAACTTTTCCTTATCCAAGCTGGGCAACCCGTAAAGAAGAAGTACTCGATGAAATAAACATAAAAAACGTACTTTTCTAAAGGGAAAGGAGAAAAAAATGTTACTAATCGTTGGCTTAGGACTCGTTAGCGGAGTATTCATAGGTAGAAAAATACTTAAAGA
>JBKBIY010000090.1:0-4925 GCA_046294045.1 bacterium
AAAACGAAATAATAAGCATTGTAGAGGATATAGTTTATTATTCATTTAGATATTTACTTAACACAGAGTACTTTATAAGTATTTACACAAATTTTGTAAATTTTTTTAGTGAATTTAAAATCTTAAACAAGGAAATAGAAAAAGTTTTAAATAGTAAAATAATTTGTCCTTCGTGTAAGCAAGAAAATGACTTTTTTAATACTAAATGCAACAATTGTAATTTTCGATTTTCTGTATCACCGAAAAAACTTTTGATGATAAACCTTTATCATAGTCCGTTTATAATTCAGAATTATATTTTTAAATTAATAGAAAACTACTTTGTTAAAAACGATAAGGAAAATACATTAGCCCAACTAAGCTATACCATAGAAGAATTAAAAAATGTAGAAAAAATGGTTAACGAAATTTCTCAAAAAGAAAAAATTGAAACTCTTATAAACTTTTTAGAGGATATCCAAAAAGAAGTAGAAAATGACCAAGATCAAGAAATAATAGTAGAAAAAATATTAAAAATTATAGATTACTCAAATAATACAGATATCTTTAGTAGCAATTATCAATATTAGTATATTAATAGTTAATATTTAAAGGGAAAAATTTCCGTTTGTAAAAATATTATTTATAGTTAAAGGGCCTCTAGCTCAGGTGGTTAGAGCGTACCCCTGATAAGGGTAAGGTCTCTGGTTCGAGTCCAGAGAGGCCCACCACCACAATGCTACAAACCAAAATATCCAATCTAATACAAACAACTCAAAAAGTAGAAAATCTCCTATCAGAGTTAGAAAACCTACAAAACCTAAACCTATTAATTGAATCCATCAAAGACTTCTTTAATCAGTACACACAAATAGAAAATATCTTAACTTCCATTATTCAAACAAAAGTTAGTAATCACCCAGTTGATCATAAAAATATAGAATTCAGAATATTAGAAAACTTTCAAAATGTAAATACACTTTATACAAATATTCTCTCCATTGTAAACAATATAAAAGAAGTTGAAAAGTTGAAATTTCCTAATAAAAATAAAATGATAAATTTACAAATAGAAAGTCTGAAAAACCAGAAAGAATACATCATTACCCTAGTTCAAGAACTAACACTATTAATAATGGATGTAAAGGAATTAATAGAAAATTTTGAAAAATCTTAAAAATGCTGATTAAGCTCAGGTTTTTACGAAGATTTTTAGCAAGATTTTTACTAATAATATTTTTGATACTAATAAAGAATGCGTTTTCCGTAGAGATACCAACTGCAGAAGGTATAATAAAATATATAGGTAAACCTACCCAGTATAACCCTCCCTATGTTCTTCTATCCTCCTCACAAAGATTATACACCACAATAGAAATTTATGAAAAAATCCTTAATATGAAAGATAAATACTTATATTTTAAACTAGAAAATAATAAAGTGGTAGAATTTAGTGATACGTTACCAGAAAACTACACCTATATCTTCCCTGAAATAATGAAAATAAATAAGTTTGAATTTGATAATTACGATACATATTATATTCTATGGTATTTCAACTTCTCTCCATTTGTAGAAATAACAACAAATGAAAAAAATGTATTTATTTACTATACTTCCCCAAATTCCTTAACAATAAGAGTACCTAAAAACTATAACAAGAAAAAAATAACTTTAATAGCAAACTATAGTAATCAAAAAATAAAACAACAAAAAAAATACATCATAAATATAAACTAAAAAACAAAGGAGTTAATCATATGTATAAAGAAGGAGATATAATAACTAATCTAAAATTAGAAACAGCAGAAGGAGAAATAATAGAAGTAGGAAAAGGAAAATGGATAATTCTTTATTTCTATCCTAAAGACGACACACCAGGATGTACAATTCAAGCCAAAAAATTTTCTGAATTATATGAAGAATTTGATAAACTTAACGCCCTAATAGTTGGAGTTAGTAAAGATAATCCAGAAAGACATAAAAAATTCTGTCAAAAATATGGTCTAAAAGTTAAACTCGTAACAGATAAGGAAAGCAAAATAGCTTCTTTATTTGGTGTAAATGGAAAAATTTTCTTTTCAAGAGATACAGTAATCATAAATCCTCTTGGAAAAGTAATGAAAATATGGAGAAAAGTCTCCCCTTCACAAAACCCTTATGATTCTTTAAATTTTATCAAAGAAAATAGCTAGCTTATATATCAAATGTTTCTTAAAAAACTTATTTCTTCATTTATAAATATTTTTGGAATTAGTCTCATAATGATGGTTATATTTGCACCAAGAAAATTCAAAAATTTTTCCTTTCTTTTAGCAATATTTTTATATTTTTTAGCAACAGATTTTGGAAGCAGTAAATTGGCTTACTTAATCGAAAAAAACTATTTAAATCAATACTTTTTTTATCACTCTCTAACTACCAATCCCAAAGATATTATTATTCTCTATAAAGACATAGATTACATAGTTATATTAAGCGGAGGAGTAAATAATAACGGAGAACTAAAAGAAGGTTCACTACAAAGGACAATTACAGCATTACTTGTTTACAAAAACATAAAAAAATTTTACAATAAAAGCCCAGAAATAATAATCCTTGGAGGAAACATAGATAAAAAAAACCCAACATCAATAGAAATAAAAAAACTTATTGAAAACTTGGAAATTAACCCCAAAATAACCTACGAAACTGAATCCTTAGATACATTCCAAAATATAAAGAAATTAAAAGAAATAAAAAGCAAAACAAATTCAAAAATATTGATAGTTACTTCAGCTTATCATATTCCTAGAGTAAAAGTAGCAATTGAAAATACATTTAACAAAAATTTTCTACAAAACAACATACTTTTCCTACCCTGTAATTTTATGTATAAATATAATTATAATTGGTATGATTTTCTTCTTTCATCCGAAGCAATACAAAAAACTAATACCATTATATCAGAAATGATAGGAATAGCATACTATAAAATATATTACAAAATAAAAATTAGCTAATTACTTATTGCATCCATCATGGAATCTAAGAGGCAAATTTGATATAAAATTTTCTACACATACTCTTCCAATATCAATTTCTTGACCATTAAAAACAAAATAATACATATCCTCAATGTTTTTTTTATATTCAAATAATGTAGTAAAAACTTCTTCTAAAGAAATACGAAAATCATACTGAAACCTATTTCCGCATAAATCACAAAATGTAGGAATAAGGGAATTAATATCCATTTTTACCAAAAAACTGTTAGCTACTTTGCTAATTTTATATGAACATCTTATTGAAAATTCTTTATAATTGTACAATCCAATTATGTCCAGAGGTTCAAAGAATATTTCAAAATCTCCACTTAAATGATCAACTTTGGACAAAATCAGATCCTTTAATTCCACTAATAATATTTTATCAGAATTAAGATTGTATTTGATTTGCATTTTATATTATTTTCTTTTTCTTTATTTTTTTGCGCAATGCAAAGCTGCAATGCCAAAAGTAAAAAGATAGTAATTTACATTTTTAAACCCAACATTTAACAAAAAATCTTTAAATTTTTCAGCGTCCATGAAATCAACAATACTCTTAGCAAGGTAAGTATAAGTTTTAAAATCTCCAGAAATTATCTTAGCTATGTTTGTAGAAAAATATAAAACAAAAATATCTGAAACTTTTCTTATTACTCTATTAGGAGGACGACTAGTTTCTAAACCGCAAAAATATCCATCTTTCCTTATCACTCTAAATACTTCACGAAACCTTTTGTGAAAAATATTTTCATCTTTAATATCATTAGGATTTCTTAAATTTCTTATTCCCCAGGATATGGTAACCAAATCAACAGAATTATCCTTAAATGGTAACCAGCCAACATCAGCAAGTATAAACATGGAATTATCTTTTTTGTAAGATTTTTTATTTTTTGCTTCGTTTAACATATTAAAACTAAAATCTACCCCGATATAAAGATTTTGATTTTCATAATCAATAATTTTAACCATTTCATCAAAAAATTCTCCTGTACCTATGCAAAAGTCACAGTAAATAAAACGCCTACCCTTAACAAAGCTTTCACTAAGCACCCTTTTAATTATATTTACAGCTTTTTTTCTCCATAATATATCTAATCCAAGGGTCATTAAGTGATTATTTAGTTCATAAAAGTTATATATTTTTTTATATCCTTCTTTTAGATTGTATTTTAAATAATCCATGCTTTAACATTTCTTATTTCTTGCTCTATTTTACTTATTATTTGGTTTTTAATCAATTTTGAAGTAAACATTATTGAATTTTTAATAGCTTTATAATTAGCTCTGCCATGAGTTTTAATACAAATTCCTTTTAATCCTAACATAACGGCCCCACCATATTCTGAATAATCAAAGAAATTCCTTAATCTTCTGAAATTAGACCTAACTAATAAACCCAAAGCTCTGGTTATTATACCTCTTGAAAACTCCTTTTTGATTATATCCATTATAAATTCTGACAAAGCTTCAAAAGATTTTAACATTATATTACCACTAAAACCATCAGAAAGAACAATATCTACATGAGATTTAACAATATCGTAAGGTTCTACAAAACCTCTATATATGAATAAATCGGGATTGTTTTCTATATACTTTTTTATTAGAAAATTTGACTCCTTTACAATTAAGTTTCCCTTTATTTCTTCACTTCCTATATTAAGAATTCCAACTATTGGTTTTTTGGAGAATAATACTTTATAATAAGTAGAGGACATTATAGCAAATTGAAGAATATATTCAGGTTTGCATTCAGGATTAGCACCGCTATCTAAAAGGAAAACAGGAGGATTACCAAACGGTAAAGCAGTAAGCAAAGCAGGTCTTTTTACATTATCAAGCCTACCAACTATAAAAACAGAACCCTCCAAAACAGCCCCAGTATTACCAGCATAAACAACCCCATCAACCCTT
>JBKBIY010000091.1:0-4810 GCA_046294045.1 bacterium
AATTTTGCTGATAGACTTAAAGACAACCCGAATATGGCGAATATAGAAACTGGATATGGCTATTACAAATATTCTCTATCTGTTGATTTAGATAAAGTAGGAGAAGATGAGAATTTTAATCATCATCTTTCTAAAGAGGAGAAAATAAAAAGAGTGTGTGATTTAATAGAAGCTACAAAATTCCTATTTCGTGATATAAGAGGGAGAAGAGAAGACTTAAAACCTGTTTTTGTGGTTGGAGGTGTCTATCATAAAAAATCTCTCTTTTTCCATAACGCTGTGAATGTGGTTTTCAAAGGTTCCAAGCCTTTTATAAGCTATGAAAGTGTAAAACAAGTTCTTGAGGCAAAATATGCGGTTGATGGGGAGGAAACAAAGGTAGGTGATTTAACACATTTAGGAATTCAAAATGGAGAGTTCGGAGATGATTTGGGGATAAAAAATTCACCTTTTGAGGCTTTAGATAAAATTAAACAAGATGTAAAGGAAGCTTTCAATGAGGATGTAAAGAATGAATAAAATAATAAAACTCAAAATATTCCAAGAAAAGGCAGTATTTAGAATACCATATTCAATGGAAATAATAGAAACTTATCCGCTTCCACCTTATTCTACGATTCTCGGTTTTATCCACAACATGCTTTCCAGTTCTGAAACGATAGATGGAATAAATATTTCCGTTCAAGGGAGATATGGGAATTTGGTCCGGGAGTTTGTTAGATATCACAAATATGAAGAAGATAAAAAGGAAGGTAAGCCTTATCCTATTATCGTGACATCGTTAATTGACCTTGAATTGATAATCCATATTAAAATGCCTACTGATGATCTTCATCATAATCTTTTTGCTATTCTTAAATACCCTCCCTACTTTCCATATCTTGGAAGACCTGAAGACTTAATCTCACACATGGAAGTTATAGAAGATGAAGAAAGGAATTTTGATCCTTCAACAACTGAAGAAGGAGGTTTGAACCTTCCTTATAATTGTTATGTTCAGTTTGATATCGCTAATAAACTCAAAATTGATGGAATACCTTATGTAATACCTGCTTACTATAAACACATATCAAAATCTCAAGGTAAAAGGAAGAAGTTTCAAGAAATATTTAGAAATTTTGAAATGATAAAGGTAACCTATGCTCACTCAGGACAAATAATTACAGAAAGAATAAAGACAGATACAGGGAAAACACCAATATGGTGGATGAAATAATTGCTAAATCTTTACCACAAAAGACACTAAAAGAACATACCGAAGAGGTAATCAAGGAATTCAATAATTTAAGAAAGCTTGGAGATAAATTAGGTATAAATTTTGGAGAAAAAGAGTGGAAGAGATTAGAGAAAGCATGTTTTTACCACGACTTTGGTAAAGCAAATTCTTTTTTTCAAAACAAAATTAGAAAATTGAGTAGTGATTATGAAATTCCACATAATTTTTTATCGCTTCTTTTTGTTGAAGACGAAGACGAACTTCTTCTTAAGATTATAGCTTTTCATCACTGGAGGGATTTTCCTGAGCTGGAAGAGAAAGAGATAGATAAGATTTATTCTGATGTTCAAAATTACATTTTAAAGTTAAATGAATACTTTAATGAGAATTTTTGTTTAGTGAAAAAAGGGGTATTCAAAAAAAGAATGGAGCTTTTAAAAAAATACTATTCAAAAAGAATTAATGGCATCATTGATTTGCAAAGTGAATCGAAGTTTATAATTCTTTTGGGATTTTTGAATAGATTAGATCACTCAGCTTCTGCAGGGGTTCCAGTTGAAAGTGAACCGTTAGAGAAATATGAAAAAACTAAAAGTTTTTTGATAGAGAAAACCTCTTTACCTTGGCAATTATCAGAACTAAAGAACGGTTTCAAAGACAAAAATGGAATCGTTGTAGCCTCAACTGGAATGGGCAAAACCGAGATGGCATTATTATGGGGGGATTCTCAAAAAACATTTTATACTCTTCCTGTAAGAACTTCAGTAACTGCTATGTATGAGAGATTATCAAATTTATTTGGAAAAAATAATGTTGGTTTACTTCACTCTGAGGCATTAAGTAATTTGCTATTAGGTGAGAACAATTTAACTATCGATGATGCTTTTCACCATTATAACCTCGCTAAAAATTTATCTTGTCCACTGATAGTTTCTACTGCTGATCAACTTTTTTCTGCCACTTTAAAATATCTTGGTTTTGAAAAAATCTATGCAACTCTTTCATATTCGAAAGTAATAATTGATGAAATACAGGCATATTCCCCAAAAACTATGGCTATAATTACTTATGGGCTCAATGAAATTGCTTCAATTGGAGGTAAGTTTTTAATAGTTACGGCTACATTCCCAAATTTTCTATCCCGTAGACTCGAATTTGATTTTACCATTCGTAAAATCCCACATCTTAAAAAACACAAAATTAAGTTAATAGATGAACCTCTTGGTGAAGATAGTTTAAAAAAATTTATAATAAACATACAGCAAAAAGGAGCCAAAAAAATCCTTATTGTATGTAACACAGTTAAAAAATCACAGCAATTATATAATTTCTTAAAAGAATTCTCTCCATTATTATTGCATTCCAGATTTGCACGAATTGATAGAACTTCCAAGGAAAATGCTGTTTTGAGAGTAGATTTTGAAGGAATTTTAATATCTACCCAAGTTATAGAAGTTTCCCTTGACATTGATTTCGATGTTTTGCTCACTGAAATGGCTCCTTTAGATGTTTTAGTTCAAAGAATGGGAAGAATTTATAGAAGATTTAAAACAGATGGTGATTTTTTTCCTGCTGAGCCTAATGTTTATATATTTACACAAGAAATATCAGGGCTTGGAACGGTTTATGAAAAGGAATTAATTGAAAATTCTAAATCTTTTTTGAATAGTGGTATTTTTTCTGAAGAGGAAAAGTCAAGAATTGTAGAAGCTTTTTACTCTGAAAAAAATCTAAAAAACACAAAGTACTGGGCAAATTTCAATATTGCATTTGAAGCTATAAGAAACTTTTCCATTAACAAGAAGAGAGAAGCACAAGAAATATTTCGAGACATGATGCAGGTTGAGGTTATCCCTAAAAATTTGTTAGAACGAAAAGTTCAAAATAAAAGAATTCTAAACGAATTGAATCTCGAGGCAGATACTTTAAAGGATATTATTGAAAAAATAAAAATAAAAGATAAAAGAGAAAAAATACTTGTAATGGAATTGATTAAAGATTTTATGGTTCCCTTGCCATTTTTTACTACAAAAGCAATTTCTTTAACATCTTTGAGCGAATATATTCAAAATAGAGATTTGAAGGAATTTCTTCTCAACATTAAAGTTGTGGATTACAAATACGACGATAATTTGGGTATTTTATATGATGAAAATATATCTCCTTCTCTCATCTAAATTCGCCAATGTTTACAAGGGAAGTATTAGGATGGAATAAAAATTAAGGCTACAAAGGTTGATTTAAGAAAAATGAAGAGATTTGCGGATAAAAAAATTATCAACTTTGAAAATATGATTTTAAGACAGGAGTTATGATTGATTTTTTTGAATCTAGGATAACTGGAACACAAATTGCATATTATATTATTTGCAAAAGAAAACTATGGCTTTTCTCTCATCACATAGAGATGGAAAAATATTCGGACTATGTTTCCATTGGAAAATTGATTTCTGAAGAAAGTTTTAAAAGAGAAAAATTTAAGGAAGTTTCAATAGGGGACACGTTAAAGATTGATTTTCTTAAAGTAGGTGAGGAAATAGTTGTACATGAGATAAAAAAATCGAGAAAACTTGAGGATGCACACATATGGCAAGTAAAATTTTATATTTATAGTTTGAAAAAAATGGGTATTAATTCAAAAAGTGGGGTAATACATTATCCTAAACTTATGAAAAAGATTGATGTTGAACTAAATGAAGAAGATGAAGAAAAAATGAGAGAAATTCTTGAAAAATTAAAAGAGATTAAAAAACTTGAAATTCCTCCACCTTCTATCAATAAACCTTATTGTAAAAAATGTGCTTATTATTTTTTTTGTTATATTTGATTATGTCAAGAAATTATTATATTTTTAAAAGTGGAAGAATAAAAAGAAACCAAAATACAATATTTATTGAAACAAATGAAGGTAGGAAGATTTTACCCATTAATGATATAGATCAGATTTTTATATTTGGGGAAATTGATTTAAATACCTCTTTTTTAAATTTTATTTCTCAGAATAACATTGTAATTCATTTTTTTAACTATTATGGATACTATTCTGGTAGTTTTATTCCCCGTGAAGAAAATCTTTCAGGTAGTTTAGTTGTGAAACAAGTTGAGTTTTATCTTGAGAAAGAAAAAAGGCTTGAGATAGCAAAATCCTTTGTTGATGGTGCATTCCATAATATGAAAAGAAACATAGAAAAGAGGGAGGGATTTGAAAATGAGATTGAAAAATTAAAAGGATATATGAAAGAAGTAGATAATTGTGAAAATATAAATACTTTAATGAGTGTAGAGGCCCATTTCAAAAAAAATTACTATTCCTGTATAGAAAAAATAACCGAGTGGGAATTTGAAAAGAGGAGCATAAGACCACCTCAAAACCCCTTAAATGCTTTAATATCCTTTGGAAATTCCCTTGTTTACAGTCAATTAATTAAAGCAATATATGAGACACCATTAAATCCAACAATAAGTTATCTTCATGAGCCATCTGAAAGGAGATATTCTCTTGCTCTTGATGTATCTGAGATTTTTAAACCAATTTTATCAGACAAGTTGATTTTAAGGTTGATTGATTTAAAAATGATAAGGGAGGAACATTTT
>JBKBIY010000092.1:0-4704 GCA_046294045.1 bacterium
AGGACGAGGTTAGCAAAATTCAAAATGTATTTTTTGAAGAATTTCGTAAGGAAAATAAAGAATTTTGTGGTAAAAATCAGGAATTAAGGTATGAAATTTAGAAGAAACAAATTAAGTAAAAGTATACTTGAAAGTTTTTCTAACGCTGTTAACGGTATATTTGAAGCTTTTTATCAAGAAAGAAATATGAGAATTCATCTTTTATTAGCTCTTTTTGTTATTTTATCTACTTTATTTGTTAGTCTAAATGTAGTTGAGGTTATTATTATACTTATATTGGTTGGTTTGGTTTTTATAACTGAATTATTTAATACAGCTATTGAAATTCTATGTGATAAGGTTGAAAATAAAGAAGATATTCAGATTAAGATGGTAAAAGATATATCTGCTGGTGCTGTTTTGATATCTTCTATATTAGCTTTTGTTGTCGGAATTATTATTTTTTCAAAGAAAATTTTTTCGGAGACCCCGGTTTTGATTCAAAAGCTTTCTTCTTTACCAGAGTACATTTACATACTGGTGTTTATAACGGTTTTAATTGCTTCGATGTTAACAAAAGTTATCGTAATGAGGATTAAGGGTAAAAAAACTAACGTACAAGGAGGATTAATAAGTGTTCATTCTGCTTTAGCTTTTTCAACATTTACATTTATCGTTATTCACAATTGGAAAGATTATGTTTCTTGGTTTATGGCATTTATTTTAGCTATTCTGGTTGCTCAAAGTAGACTAGAAGCAAAAATACATACTTTTTCTGAAATAGTTAACGGTGCAATTTTTGGAATAACCCTGACTTATTTACTTATTAATCTTATTAATTACCTTGGGAGTATGTAATGGAGAATTTTTTAAAGAATATATTTTTTACTTTTATTTTGATTTTTCTTAATGGTTTTTTTGTGTTGGCTGAGTTTGCAATTGTTTCCTCAAATCCTATAAAGCTAAAAAAATTAAAATTTAAGTTACCTTATAAGCAATATTTGAATATGGATCATTATTTAGCGACGTGTCAAGTGGGAATAACTTTAGCTAGTTTGGTGTTAGGGTGGTTAGCAGAGCCTACTTTTGCCAGTATTTTTGAAAAATTCTTTTTAAAAATTCGATTGGAACATATTGCTACTTTTTCTTCTCACTTTATAGCTATAGTTTTAGCTTTTAGTTTAGTAACTTTTCTTCATTTAATATTGGGAGAACAGGTACCTAAACTTATAGGTGTATACAATCCCGAAAGAGTAATAATTTTTTCTTCTGTTATACTTGAATTTTTTAATTTTCTATTTTTACCTATGACTTTACTTGTAAGGGTTACTCAAAACAAAGTAGCATCAATTCTAGGGGTTAATTTACTTGATCATAAGGAAACAAAATTTTCTATTGAAGAAATTAAGGAGATTTTAAAAGGGATAAAAGAAAAAGGAGAAATTAATGAAGTACTTTATAGTGTTGTAAGCTCAGTTATGGAATTAAATAAATACAAAGTTAAAGATATTATGGTTCATAGAACAGATGTGGTGTACCTGAATTACAATGATAGAATAGAAAATGTA
Organism: bacterium; assembly: GCA_046294045.1. Lineage (GTDB taxonomy): Bacteria > DRYD01 > DRYD01 > DRYD01 > DRYD01 > DRYD01. The sequence continues at coordinate 1,548 of JBKBIY010000092.1, forward strand.
ATTGATGTGGTTGTTAATTCTCTACATAGTAGATATCCTGTTTTTAAAGATGATATTGATAATATAGTTGGAATTCTACACATAAAGGATATATTTCTAGCCATAAGAAAAAAGGTTTTCTTAGTAGGTGAGGTAGTTGAATTAATTAAGAGAAATTTATTATTCGTACCAGAAAATTCAGATTTGTTTACGGTTTTGAATCAAATGAAAAAAAATCAAGTACTTATGGCTATTGTTATAGATGAGTTTGGAGGAAATAAGGGAATAGTAACTTTTGATGATATTCTAGGTAAAGTATTAGGTACAATCTTAGATGAGTTTGATCTTGACAAAACAAAAGTAATTAAGGTAAGCGATGGATATATAATATCTACTGATGCACATGTTTATGAATTACCTCAAGAAATACAACATATATTCAGCGATAAAAATATGCTTATATCTTCATTTTTGTATGCCATTTTACAAGGAAAAAAACCAAAAAAAGATGAAATAATAAAATATCAGGAGTATAGAATAAGATTGTTGGAAGTTAAGGGAAACGCTGTAAAGTATATAAAAATATACCTTTAAATTATAATGGGTGAAATAGAAAACCAGACACCTTACTTACTACTTGCTGGTGTACTTCTTTTGCTGGGACTGTTCTTTAGAACCATTTACTATTACCTCTCATTTTGTACCCCTTACATCGTTAAAAATTACTCCCATTTGATAGATAATAAAGAATTAGTTGATTACTTTATTACAAAAAGAAACAATTTTATATTTCTAGCGGGAATTTTGTTTTATCTTATTTCTACGGTATATTTGATTTTTGTTATTTATAAGTTTTTTAATAGCGTATTTTTATTATTGATCCTTATTGTGGCCTTTCTTTTTGTTTTTTTTATTGTTGATTTTTTTATCAAAGATTTAATTTTTATGAATATAAACAAAGTTTTAAAATTTTTTGGAGGGGTTATTGGGTTTCTAAAGCTGTTTAGTTTTTTGACTCCTTTAGCTTCTTTCTTGAATGTCTTAAATGGTATGCTTTTGAAAATCTTTGAACAAAATATTGATCTAAATAAAAAATATTTTTCGGAAGTTATAGTTTATCTTGACGATTTTGATTGGGATGATTACAAATTGGAAATAATAGAGAAATTTTTATCTATGGATGATACTTTAATAAGGGAGATAATGATTCCAAGGGTTGATATAGTAGCTCTTGAAGCTAGTAAAACCGTTTCTGAAGTAATAAATGTTGTTATGAAATATGGATATTCTAAATACCCGGTTTATGAAGAAACTATCGATAACATAATCGGAGTGGTATTCCTTAAGGATATGATAAAGTATGTTTTAATGAATCAGGGTTTTATTAGATTAAAGGATATCGTTCGTATTCCTCTTATAGTTCCTGAGTCAAAGAATATATATGAATTACTTAATATTATGAAGCAAAACAGGGCTTCAATTGCTATAGTAGTTGATGAATACGGTGGTACCAGCGGATGTGTAACCATTACCGATCTCATACATGAATTAATAGGTAAAATTAAAGACGAACATGATAAAGACGCCGAAGACGAAGACATTCAAAAAATATCTGATAAAGAATACATTGTTAATTCAAAAATAGATATATATTCTCTTGAAGAATATCTGGGTTTTGATTTTCCTGATAAAGACGAAAGAGAATATACAACTCTCGCAGGTTTGATTTATACCAAATTAGGAAGAATACCTCAAGAAGGGGAAGTGTTAAATTTAAATAACTTAATTCTTAAAATACTTGAAATAAAAAAGAATAAAATAAGCAAGGTATTGATAAAGATAGAGGATTAAGATGATAGAGGAGATATTACTATTAATTCAAGTTTTACCTCCTTTTATATCCTCAAAAGTTGAAAAGCATCCAAGAATAGATGAAATAATAGAAATAGTTATGGATGTTGGTAGGACTCCAGAAATAAGATTTCCCGATGATTTTGAAATAATTTCTTCAAGAGAGATAATGTATGATGATATAGAATATGTGGTTAAGAGGATTGGGGATTTTGGAAAGGATAACAGAGCGGGAATTCCTCGAACCCTACATCGTATATCCGCTATAAGAAACAGAAACGGTGTTATCGTAGGATTAACTTGTAGAGTAGGTAGAGCAGTCTACGGAGCAGCTAATATAATTTTAGATTACATAAAAACCGGTAAGAGTATTCTTTTACTCGGAAAACCAGGTGTTGGAAAAACTACCATACTTAGAGAAACAGCTAGAATCATAAATGATATCCTAAAGAAAAGAGTGGTAATAGTTGACACTTCTAATGAGATAGGAGGGGATGGGGATATTCCTCATCCTGCTATAGGAAGAGCTAGAAGAATGCAGGTACCCACTCCTGAACTGCAACACAAAGTAATGATAGAAGCTGTTGAAAATCATATGCCTGAAGTTATAATAATTGATGAAATGGGTACACAAGAGGAGGCTTATGCTGCAAGAACCATAGCCGAAAGAGGAGTACAATTAATAGCTACAGCTCATGGAAATAATCTTGAAAACCTTATTTTTAATCCTACTCTTTCTGATTTAGTAGGAGGCATACAAGCTGTAATACTTAGTGACGAAGAAGCTAAAAAAAGAGGAACTCAAAAAACTGTCCTCGAAAGAAAAAATCCACCTACTTTTGATATTCTCGTTGAAATTATCGATAGAAACACCTTTGCCATATATTCCGATGTTGGAACGGCTGTGGATTACATACTTAAAGGATTACCAATTAAACCTGAAGTTAGAGTAAGAAAAGACGATTCTTTTCAAATAATTCAACAAGAATATTATCATTTAGCTAAAAAAAATCCTGATAAATCATCAATTACTACCACAATTGATAAATATCCTAAAGAAGATATAAAAGAATCTAAAGATTTTGAAGAAAAAAGATATAAAATCTATCCTTTTGCTGTAAGCATTAATAGACTTCAAAAAGCTATAAGTGATCTTGATTTACCTATTGATATAGTACTTGATATAAATCAAGCTGATTTTATAATTACTTTAAAATCCAAAAAGCATGAGATAGAGAAGAGGATTCAACGAAGCCCCAAACCAAATTTCCCAGAAAAAAATATAATGTTTATAAGAGGCAACACTTTAACTCAAATATCAAAAGCT
>JBKBIY010000093.1:0-4507 GCA_046294045.1 bacterium
AATAAAATCAGAAACAAATTATAGATACATCTTTCAGAGAATATCTGCATATGTTATCTTAAAAGCCTTGATATTTCACCTTGTTACAATTAGATTTAATGAATATTTACCAGCAAGTTTTAGAAAAATATTCAATATACCAGATAAAAGAGATTTAACTTATCAAAAAGTTAATGTATGGTTTAAGAAACCCTTGTCTATCATTGGATACTTGGTATATTCTGCATTTGTTACATCAGTTTCTTATCATTTATCCAATGGAATATGGACTTCTGCAATAACTTGGGGACTAGCTAAAACATACGAAAAACAAGTAAAATTAAGAAATATCTCTAACATATTTTTCATAGGTTTAACAATATGGGGACATATTATAATGTACCTATATTCAAAAGAATACGATGATTTAAACAGTATTGAAAAACAAAATACTGATATTAAGGGGGAAAATTAAGTCAATGAAAAAAAATATTGTTATACTTGGAGGAGGAATAGGAGGAATAGCAACAGCTTATTTTCTTAGAAAACTTGATAAAAATATTAATATAACTTTATTATCATCAAGGCCATATTTCGGTTTTACTCCTGCATATCCTCATCTAGCATTAGGATTAAGAAAATTTGAAGAAATAACTATACCTCTAGACAAAATTTTAAATAAAAAATCAATAAATTATGTAAAAGAAGATGGAAAAATTATTTTACCAGAAGAGAATAAAGTTATAACAACCGGTGAAAAAGAGATAAATTACGATTATTTGGTAATAGCAACAGGTCCCAAATTAATATTTGAAGTAGAAGGGCAAAAAGAAAATACAAAATCTGTATGTACTGCAGAACATGCTATAAATCTATATAACAGCTTGAAAGAATTTTATAAAGACCCTGGACCAGTTGTAATCGGTGCAATACCAGGAGTAAGTTGTTTTGGACCAGCTTACGAATTTGCTTTCATGTTACATCATGAACTAAAAAAATTAGAAATAAGAAGAAAAACATCTATTACTTTCATAACCCCAGAACCATATGTAGGACATTTAGGAATCGCAGGAGCAGGAGCTTCAAGAAGATTATTGGAAGAACTATTTCAAGAAAGAAGTATAAAATATATTACAAACGCTAAAATAAAAAAAGTAGAAACCAATAAAATTGTATATGAAGATCTTGAAGGAAAAACTTATGAAATCGATGCTAAATTTTCAATGATTATGCCTAAATTTTCAGGTACAGATGTAGTAGCTTCAGCAGGAGATAAACTAGCCAACCCTAATAACAAAATGGTTATAGTAAATAAATGTTTTAATAATCCTACTTACAAAAATATTTATGCCGTAGGCGTAGTTACACATATTCCACCAGTGGAACAAACTCCAATTCCCGTAGGCACTCCAAAAACAGGAATGATGATAGAACAAATGGCATTAGCAGTAGCACATAACATAATAAACGATATAAAAAACGAAAAAATAAGATATTATCCAATATTATCAGCCATATGCGTAGCGGATATGTCATCCGATGGTATAGGATTCTACGTTTCACCAGTAATACCACCCAGAGAAACTGTAATGGTCAACAAATCAATATGGATGCATTTATTTAAAATATTCTTCGAAAAATATTATTTATGGAAAATAAAATTTGGTGATGTATCACCTTTTATTGAAGAAAAAATGTTAGAAATTTTACTAGAAGTAAAAGCTATAAAACCCTGTGAAAATTGCGAAGGTCTCCCAGGAACACCTTAATTATGCCAACAAAATGGAAATTAGAAAATATCTATAACAATCCTCAAGATACTTCCCAAGATATACAAATACTTAAACAAAAAATCCAAGATCTTTTAGAAAATTTAAAAAATTTTAGAGAAAATCAAGGTAAAGAGGAAAAAATTTTATCATTCATAAAAGAATATGAAAAAATAATTGAATCATATAGAAAATTACAATCCTACATAACCTGTATACTTTCTACGAATAGTCAAAATGAAACAGCTCAAAAAGTTAAAAGCGTTATTCATAATGTCTCTTCATCTTTGATCATTCTAAACCTTGAATTAGAAAAAATTATATCAAAACTAAAACCTAACATTCCAAACTATGAGTACTTCGTACAAAAATTAATAGAAAATAATGAACATAGAATGAAAGATGATGAAGAAGAATTGTATAGTAAACTTTTTATATCCTCTTCAAGCGAATGGAAATCACTATATAACGAACTCATTTCAAATATAAAAGTTGAATTTGAAAATGAAATCATTTCCATAAGTAAACTTAGAAATTTTTATAATCATTTTGATAGAAATCTTAGACAAAAAGCTTATAACAAAGAATTACAGATATTTAAAGAATATGAATACATTTTTTCAAAAATTCTTAACTCAGTAAAATGGGATTCAATAGTTGTAAGCCAAAAAAGAAAATTCAATAGCTTACTTGATAAATCTCTTTTTGAAAACGATATAGATAGAGAAATTCTAGATATTGTCTTAAATACCACTTTTGAAAATTTAAGCATAGTTAGAAAATACTTTTACAAAAAGGCAAGTTTAATGAATTTAGATAAATTGGAATGGTTTGATATATCAGCTCCTATTTATGAAGATAAATCAGTAATTTTTGATTTTGAGAAAGCTAAAAATTTTATACTTGATAATTTTGCAAGATTTTCCAATGAAATGTATGAATTAGCTTTAAAGGCTTTTGAGGAAGGATGGATAGATGCGGAACCCAGATTAGGTAAAACAGATGGAGGATTTTGTATATACATATTCTCAAATCAATCAAGAATATTAGTTAATTATGATAATTCGATAAAATCTCTTTTAACTCTTGCGCATGAACTCGGACATGCTTATCATAACTATGTTATGTCAGAAAATACTCCCATTTATAGATACTCACCTTTAATATTAGCAGAAACCGCAAGTATACTAGCAGAAACCATAACAAGAAAAAATGCTCTAAAAAATCTAACTGATACTAAAACCAAAACAATCATTCTAGACGGTTATTTATATACCATAAGCGTGGTTACAGTAGACATTATTTCTCGATTTCTCTTTGAAGATAAGGTTATAAAAATAAGAGAACAAAGAATTTTGACTCCCTCAGAATTATGTAATATCATGATTGATTCTCAAAAAGAAGTTTACCTTGATAGCATAAATTCTTACCATCCTTATATGTGGGCTAATAAACCCCATTACTACATCTCAAATTATTATAACTATCCTTATTTAGTAGGTTTACTTGTAGGATTATCTTTATTTAATTTATATGAATCCAATAAAATAAGTGCTAAAGATTACAGAGAAATACTAAAAAATAGTGGAAAAGATAAACCTGAAAGAATTCTTAAAAATTTTGGGTTAAACATAAGAAGTAAGAATTTTTGGCAAGAGGCTTTTGATTTAATAGCAAAAGATATAGAAGAATTCGATAAACTACCGCCTGTCCGATAAGGCGGAATATAAATATACGGATAATACCGTTTTAAACTATGATTAAAACTGATGAATTAATTGAAGCTATAAATCAACCTTTAAAGTTAGATGGATGGGCTATAATACTTGGTGCTTCTTCTGGTTTTGGTGCAGCTACTTCCTTAGCTCTGGCAAAATCAGGAATGGATATCATAGGAATTCATCTAGACAGAAAATCTACCATTCAAAACGCTATCGAAATAAAAAATAAAATAGAAGAATTAGGTAGGCAAGCAATATTTTTCAATACAAACGCAGCAGACTTAAACAAAATCGAAGAAATTATAAACCAATTAAAATCACAAATAGGACCAAATTCAATAAGAGTACTACTACATTCACTAGCTTTTGGTTCCCTTAAACCCTATACGGATACAGACGCGGTAACCAAAGATCAATTGGAAATGACTTTAGACGTAATGGCTAATTCTTTAGTTTACTGGGTACAGAAATTATTTACAAACAAAATGTTTAAAGAAAATGCTAGAATATTTGCAATGACTAGTATAGGTTCAACAAGGAACTGGAAAAATTACGGACCTGTATCAGCCGCTAAAGCTCTCTTAGAAGCTCATATAAGACAACTAGCTCTGGAATTAGCTCCTTACAAAATTACTGCAAACGCAATATGCGCAGGGGTAACCATAACACCAGCACTAACCAAAATCCCTGGACACCAAGATATGATAGAAAAAGCACAAAAATATAACCCTAGCGGTAGATTAACTACTCCGACAGATGTAGCAAATGCTATTATGCTACTATCACATCCAGCTTCATACTGGATAACAGGTAATACTATCTACGTAGACGGAGGAGAATTTTTAACTTAACTTAAAACATAGATTTAAGATATCAACGAAGGAAGGAGTAGAGTATGAGTTTTTTTGAACAAGTCAATCTTTATATAAATAGAGCAAGCAAATATGTAGAAATAGACCAAAATTTTTTGGATCTAATCAAGCAGTGTAAATCTGTTATAAGTGTAGCTTTTCCTATTAAGAAAGATAACGGCGAAAT
>JBKBIY010000094.1:0-4503 GCA_046294045.1 bacterium
GACGATGCTATTGGTCAGGTTTATATTCATCCAAGGTATCACAATACTGTATACGTAGATGTAATAACCGAAGGCTTTGTTAAACCGGATATAAAACCTAAACTTGAAAGCATCCCACCAGGAACGACCAAAGAAGCTTGGATGAGTTACCAAAAAACCTTATTAGAATATGCCCTTGCTAATATGATAAAAAGAAACTATCAAGGAAAAGTAAACGAAGTAAATGTTTTTATAACATATCCAGAAAATAACCCCTTTAGCACTGATCAACAACCAACTAAAGCTACAGTTAGTATAAATACCTTTGCAGGTCAATCACTAAATAACCAAGAAGCAAAAGGAGTTATAATAGCAATAGCAGGAGCTGTTAAGGGATTGGAACCATCAAATATATCCCTTGTGGTTAACGGAATGCCTGTTAAACCATATGAAGAGGAACCTGCTGAAAGTGCCTTCATGATAAAAAGTAAAATAGAAGAACAATATGCAAATAAAGTTAGAAACGCACTTGATCAAATACTAGGAGCTAATAATTATACTTTTACAATAGATGTGCAGTTAAGATGGGATAGAATAGAAAAATATGCAGAAACTTACGGGAATATGGCAGACCCTAACTCAAAAATGGTATCACGACAAACTACCGAAAAATCTAAAGAATACGAAGGTGGAGCACTTGATAAAAATAAAGAATCCGCTACTGAAAGACAAAGACAAATCATAGAAAACAGAAAAGTAGATATGGTAGTTACCAAAATTCAACAAAATCCTGGAGAAAGTATAGAAAGAATATCTGTAGCTGTTAATGTTTCCAACGCTAGTCCCAGTACTCTGTCTCAAATCCAAACATATGTTAAGAATGCCGTAGGACTTAGGGAAGAAAGAGGAGATTCAATAGCTGTTACTAACATCCCACATGCATATATAGCTTCTGCAGTAAACTCAAATATCCCTTCTCCGCAGGTCATACCTACTGCACCGGTAAAGCAAACTTTTCCTATACAAACACTAATTATATCGCTTGTATCAGCTCTTAGTATAGCAACGGTTGGTATATTAGCAGTGTTTCTCTTTAAACAAAATAGAGCAAATCTCGAAAGAAACTCGATAGCTTTCGATTCATCCCTGAATAATACCATATCTGCTGATACAAACGTTGTGGATTTAACAACCGATAAGATGGGCAATAAAACCCAAATACCTCAGGAAAGTAAAGAAATAAAAACAGTAGTAAGTGAAATTGAGAATATCGCAAGAAGTAACCCTAATGAAGTTGCAAATCTTCTAAAACAAACTTGGCTAACAGATAAAAAAGAATAAATAGATTAAGAATAAACTTCTTCTAGGATTTTTCCTATGGGTTGCTTAATTTCTTCAAATTGACCTTCTAAAATATAAACACAAAGAATTCCTACTTCCTCTTTTGAAAGTGTCTTGAATTTATCTTCATGAACAAAAAAGTTAACAAGTTTTAATAATTTTTCTTGCATATCTTTATCCCAATTTATGAAGTCATTTTTGGAAACATAATTGTAAAAGTTAACTTTACTTGTGATTTTAAAAGTTTTGAAGGTTTGAGCTAATTTATCGAAAAGTTCGTTTTCAAGGAAAGTTTGAATGAGATTTTTTAATAAAAATTCCATACTAAACTCATCTATCTCTTTAAATACTTGAAGAATTTTTATGATTTTGTCGAAATTATTTTTAATGTAATCCTCTTCTAATACATGTTTTTCAATTAATTCTATGAATTTCTCTTTATCTTGAATGTAAAAATCTAACAAAACTTTTTGATCGATTTCTTCTGTTTTATCCTCTAGAAAATCTTTTATGTATTGATCCACTTTTTCAATTTCAGTTTTTTCAATTTCAGTTGGGTGGCCTTCTTTAATTATGTTTTCTACTATTTTCTCTATTTCTTCAACTATTTGAGTATCAATTTCTTTCTCTTTAGGTTTTATTTCAGGAGATTCAAATGTTTCATCTATTTTAGAAAGTGTTTCATCTTTTTCCTGTGATTGTGGAAGTTCTAAGTCGGCTTTGGGGGTTTCGGATTGTTCTTCTTTAATTTCAGTTTGATTTTCGATAGTTTCCATAAATAGGGATATATCATATTTTGAGGAATTTATTTCTATCATTGCGTCTTCCATTGATAAGTACTCGCTTTCAATTTCAGATAAATCCTCTTTTACAATGGAATCAGTTAGTCCTAATTTATACAGATATTTACTTAAGATGGTTAGATATAATCCAGAGTAATTTTGGTATAATTCACTGGTAATAGATTCAATAATTTTATTATCCCTTGTAAGAATAGAATATAGAATTTTATGAAAAGCTTCACCAAGTAAAGGGTCAAGATTAATAAAGGAAGGCTTTTGAGTGTTTAAGGAAATAACTAAATGATGAACGAATATCTTAAAGATACCACTATTTTCTTCTTCAAATTTTTGGATAATTTTTTGATAAATCTTTGAATCTTTAAAATAGTAAGAGAATATCAATATCAAAAAATAGTTGTTTATATTTTCTGAGATTAGGTAATTAATAACTTCCTCGAATTTATAGCCAAGAGTGTACAAAATGTTAAGATAAACCAGTTTATCTAAGTAATTACTTTCTTTTATTTTTTCAACTAATAGGTTAGCTACTTCTTTTTTGTCTTTTAGGAGCAGGATTATGTTAAAGAAATCAGGGTCTTTGTCTTTAATTAATTGAAGCAGATCTATTTCTAATGTTTCCAATGCTGATTTTAAAATGTAATATCTTTTGGTAGCTGTTAATTTTGTATTATTTAGTACTTCTTGGATTACCCAATTTTTTAAATCCTCTTTTCCTCCTATTTCTTTTATTTTCCTTATAATAAAGGAAGATTTAATTTCATCTATTTCTTCTTGGGTTAGTATGCTTAGTAATTTGCTATAAGTTTCTTGATGGGAATATAAATTTTCTATTAAAAAGCTGAGAGCTTCAAACCTGTATTTTAATTCATTATTAGGATTGTTGAATATATTTTCAAAAATTTTTAAAGATTGTTGTTTTTCTTCTTGATCTTCAGAGGAAAACAAAATTTTAGCTTTAGCTATTTCAAATTTAACGTTATTCATATTTTATCTCCCCACATTTTATTAAATTCTAAATAATTTTCGTAAAACATTCTTATATCAGGGATTTTATATTTTAGCATAGCTATTCTTTCTATACCCATACCAAAAGCAAAACCTGAGTATTTTTCGGGATCTATGTCTACATTTTTAAGTACAATTGGGTTTATCATTCCACATCCTAATATTTCTATCCATCCGGTTCCTTTACAAACCGAGCAGTTTCTATCTTTTTGCATACATTTAAAACAACTTATGGACATTTCAGCACTGGGTTCGGTAAACGGAAAATAACTGGGTACAAAGTTGACTTTAGTTCCTTCTCCAAAGTACTTATTAACAAATTTGTAAAGTGTTCTTATTAGATCTGTAAATTTTATTTCCTTATCTACTGCAAAACCTTCTAATTGATGAAATTGGAAAGAATGTGTAGCATCTAAATTATCTCTTCTGTAACACTTACCTGAAGATACCACCTTTATAGGGGGCTTAAAATTTTTTAATATTCTTATTTGCATGTTTGAGGTATGGGTTCTAAGGATTTTATCCCCTGTATAAAATGTATCCCACATATCTCTTGCTGGGTGATCTGCGGGTATATTTAAAGCTTCAAAATTATGGTATTCATCTTCAATTTCAATTCCATCAACAATGTAAAACCCAAGCTCTGCAAATACATCAAATATTTCATTTTGTACAATTGTAAGTATATGAAGAGAGCCTTGTTTTTCAAAGGAATAGTTTATAGACAAATCAAAATCAAATCTGTATAATATCTGATTTTCTAATTCTTCTATTTCTTGAAATACATTTTTTAAATCATTTTCTATCCTTTCTTTAAGTTGGTTTACTTCTTTACCTAATTCTTTCTTTTGATTCGCTTCAAGAGAAGAAATTTCACTTAATAACTGAGATATAATACCTTTTTTTGATAAAAACTCAGATTTAAGGGAATCAATTTTTCTTTTTATTTCTTTTATTATTTCCTTTTGTTCTTTAATAGGTAAAGAGTTTTGTACGGAATTAATTAAGTTTTTTATTTCTGAGATTGATTGTTCGTATTTTTTTACTATGTCATTTTTTATTGTATTCACTTTTAAACTATTCTATCTAAACTCTACGATTTCCTGTTTTATTGGTCCTATTTCTTCTATTGAGATTCTTATTTTATTTGAAGATATGTTTGTATTGGATTGGATATCATATTTTGGAAAGTATACGAATCCTGTAACTGTTCCTCCTGGTGGTACTGCAGTGTCCAATGAAACATCATATTTTATGGGTCTATATCTTTTATTATCTTGCCCGATTAAATACATCTTATAGGAAAACGGCGATAAAGGTAAAGGTTGATTATAAGTGTTAAAAACTGTAACTTCAAAAATAAAGAAATCATTTA
>JBKBIY010000095.1:0-4497 GCA_046294045.1 bacterium
CATATACAATTCATGAGGGTCTTTATAATTTGAAATATTAGCAACTTTTACGTGTAAACCATTAGAAACTAATTGAGTTATTAGGCTAATCATGGCTTCCTTACCGCTTCTATCAGAATCAAAACAAAGAATCACTTCATTTGAATACTTCCTAATTAACTCAATTTGAGCATTACTTAAAGATGTGCCCATAACAGCACAAACATTTTTAAATCCCAAAGAATATAAAGCCCATACATCAAAATAACCCTCAACTAAAATTAAAACCCTTTTTTCTCTTATAAATTCCTTAGCAACATTAATTCCATAAAGTGTTTCTGTTTTTTTTAATCCTATAGTGTTTAGGTATTTAGGCTCGGAATCATCAACACTTCTTCCAGCAAAACCTAGTATCTTACCAGTGGAAGAGATAATCGGAATAACTAATCTTCCAGCAAGTATTTCCACAAAATCTTTACCTTTCTTATAAACTAATCCAATCTTTTGTAAATCTTCAAAACTTATTCCCTTTTTTTTACAAAAAATTCTTAAATTTTCAATATTTTTTGAAGAATAACCAAGCTTATAATTATCTATTATTTCCTCATCTATCTTTCTGTTTAGTAGGTATTGTCTTGCTTTTTCTGAAATTGAACTTTTTTTTAATATTCTGTGATAAAATTCACTAATTATCTTATAGATTTCAAAATCGATGTTTTTTACATCATTTCTAAACTTCGACTCTTCTTTTGGGACCTCCAAAGACAACTCCTCTGCTAAAAATTTAACAGCTTCAGAAAAAGAACAACCTTCCATTTCCATTACAAAATTAAAAACATCCCCCCCTTTGTTACATCCAAAACAATACCACAACCCCCTCTCTAAATCAACCGACAAAGAAGGATTACTATCAGAATGAAAAGGACATAAAGACATATAAGTAGAACCCACCTTCTTAAGCTTTAGATACTTACTGAAAAAATCTTTATAATTTATAGCCTTCTTTATGCTGCTTACTATATCATCCATAAAAAACACTTATCACTTACATAAACTAATTAATCAAGTAGATCAATGCGAATGTATACTCTTTATAATCGTTAACAGTTTCAAAATTAAGAATAGATCTATAAACCTGAGGGCCAATAGTTGTATATCTCAAAATCAACAAAATACTATAATATCTATACAAATCTGTCCTATTTAAGACAAAGTAATAATATTTTTGATGCTCTCTTAAATTAGACTCCTTACCCGTTATATAAAGCCCTACTGTAGAAGTTATAAAAACAGAAGGCACATTAGAGCCCAAGAAATTAATATAAAAACTTTCATCTTTATAATCCAAAACAACCAATAATCCCAAAGCAACTGATGTAGTTAAACCATCCTGAGAAACTTTAATCATCTCCTTAAGTTTACCTATAATATAATTCTTACCAATGGAAATTAAAGGTTTTTCTATTATCTCTATTATCCAGGCATAGGATTTATCTTTTTTCCAATTTTCATAGCTAGCTCCTAAAGCTTCAGACATCTTTTTACTTACCAAACAGTAATAATAAACATTAGCTATATTTTTTATATACACATCCTGACTTAACTTAGCATTTCTTAGATAAATTGGCCTATTTTGATCATCAATTAAAGCCTTTGATAAAAAATAAGCATCAGCAGTTAAAAAATTTTCTTTTAAAACCTGCTCAATACCTTCTCTTCTTATTATCAATTCTTTTTCCTTACCTCCTAAGTCTATATAATCCCTTATGCACATAAACATAGGTTTTAAATAACGTTTAGAAATACAATAATCCAATCTCTTTATAACCATCTCTCGATGTGATTTCTTATATAAACTTAGTAAATACCCTTCATAAATTACAAAATAAAAGTAAATAAGGAAAATCTCAACTAACGCAATACCAACATAAACAAAAATTCTATTTATAGGCATACTGCTAAAAGCATACTGCTAATTCAAGATAACAATAACATCATATTTAGGTGTTTTTCTTCTTAAGAAAATTAATTTTTCCTTATCCCTTTTATAAACCATTGTCATTTCTTCTTTTTTGTAACTATCAAGTTTATATCCTTCAATTGTTTTTATACTATCCTCTTTTCCTTCCAAAATCAAATTTGAAATATCCTTAACAGTTATTTTTGATTTTTTACCACTTTTATCCAAAATGTTAAAGTTTTTTTTGATAAACTCAGGAGTATATATCAATTTTTTAGTTTCTTTGTTTTCAAAAATACCTAAAAGATAGTTTTTAGCTTTGTTCTTTTGAATTAATCTAGAATAATTAGAATACAAATATTCAGAATTTATAAGAGGGGAATAGAGATATTCTTGTAAATAAGCAATTACCTTTTCTGCTTCGTTCTCTTTAACAATTATGTTATAAACATCATAAAATAAATTATAATCAGGAAAATTTTCTTTTATTTTTCCAAGATTATTATTATAATGCAAAGAGAAAGATTTATCTTTTAACTTTTGGACAAATCCTGGATGAAGAGTGGTATTCTTATCTGAAGCAAGTACACCCTTATTAAGAGCTAAATCTATCTGCGTTTCAAAATCCCATATCTTTGTAGCAATAAAATCAATAGCTTTTACTTTATTTACATTAGAAGGGTTGCTTGTTAAAAATATTCCGTACATAACAAAGGGTAAATCCATGGATACAAAACCATCCTCAATTTTGAAAATCTTAACTTCCTTACCTTCAACATTACCAATCAAAGGCTTTAATTGAGAATCTTTATTAAATTTCTTCAAATATTTTGAATATAACATCACATAATCAGTTGAGCTTACAAAGGAATTATATACCGACAATATTTCAAGAATATTAAGATTCTCAAAACCAGGAAAATTACCATCATGATAAAAAGAATAGGCAAAAAATGGCAAAAATTCTACCTTATCATCAACATAACTTAATCTTTTCATAAAATCAAATGTATAAGTTTTAAAAACAGCAAAAAAAGTAGGAGTACTTCTAAAATAATCATCCCAGTATCTTATGGTTTTGTTTTCTTCTAAAACTTTTTTTAATGTAAAAGGTACTATAACTACATCCACTTCTTCCTCTAATCCCCCATCAAAACTTTTTAAATTATCAAAATTTTCGTATTCTATATCAAACAAAGACAATATTCGCGAATTAGAGTACCTTTTTATATGCTCACTAATAGCATTACTAACCTCCTGATCATGAATAAGAGATATTATCTTTATTGATTCCTTAGAATAAGATTCTTTAGAATAAGATTCCTTAGAATAAGATTCCTTAGAATAAGTAAAAACCGTTATAACTACAAATATTAACATGTAAATTAGTATCCTTTTAATTTTCATATACTATTCCTCCTTCACTTTTAATAAGTTTTATTTCAAATCACGAGGAGAAAATTTTTCTTTAAATATTTCATCCAAAAAAAGAATTTTTCTTTCAAACTTTTTGTTGTATATTACAATAGGTATATTTTCAACAAATTCTGAGATAACTTGTCTACAAGCTCCACAAGGTGTTATAAATTTTTCCACTGGCACATAAAGTGCTATAAATAACCATGAAGTGTCTGTGTCATTAGGGATATAACCCTCAGCTATTGCTTTAAAAACGGCATTTCTTTCTGCACATATACTTAAACCATAAGAAGAATTCTCTACATTTGTACCACCAACATAGTATATTTTATCATTCTTTTTTATAACCAAACAAGCGGATACCCTAAATCTAGAATAGGGACTATAGGAATTATCGTTATAGTACTTTAGAACTTTTAAAACTTCCTCTTCAAAGGGTCTTATTAATTTTTCAAACCCTGTGATTTCTTTGTTTTCCATTTTTATTTGTTTTTTAGCTTACCATTGAGGTTATCGATACTGCTCCTTTTTCTGCTTCATCGGTTAATTCAAAATTAATTTGACTTTTTAATTGTTCTAGTATTTTTTTACCTTCTTCATAATTTGTGCCTTGAAGCCTTACAACGAGTGGTATGTTATAATTTTTTTCTTGATAAGCTTCAGTTATTCCTTTAGCAACTTCATCACACCTAGTTATTCCACCAAATATATTAATAAATAGTCCTTTAACTTTGGGGTTTTTTAGTACGAGATGTATACTTTGTTTAATTTTTTCTGCTCTAGCGCCACCACCAATATCAAGAAAATTAGCAGCTCTTCCTCCTTTAAGATTAATTAAATCAATGGTGTACATAACTAACCCTGCTCCGTTTCCTATTACCCCTATATTACCATCAAGCTCAACATAAGCTAATCCTAAACTTTTAGCTTCCTCCTCTAAAACCGATCTTTGATCATCTTCCTCAAATTCATCATCTATAAATTCAAGAGCATTCTCATCAAGAATAATCTTCGAATCAAGAGCTAAAACTTTGCCATCAGAAATTACTAAAGGATTTATCTCCGCCAAAACGCAATGATTTTCTCTAAATAAGCTATACAATTTATTAGCTATATTTTCAACCTGTTTAACTAACTCA
>JBKBIY010000096.1:0-4402 GCA_046294045.1 bacterium
AAATGGAAGCTATGTCATTATCAGATTATATAATCGTAATGGATAAAGGTAAAATAATGCAATTTGGTACCCCTGAAGAAATTTATAATAATCCTGCTAATTTTTTTACAGCTTCTTTTGTAGGTAGCCCTCAAATAAATTATTACCACTGTAAAGTTTCTGATAATACCATCCTTATTGAACAAAATTTAAAAATTGATAATTACTTTAATATCCCTGAAGGAGAATATATAATTGCTATTAGACCAGAAAAAATGATAATTAATCAAGAAATTGATCAATCTATAAAACTAAAGGGTAAAGTTATATTTTACGATAACCTAGGCTCTCATTTTATTTTAAACA
Organism: bacterium; assembly: GCA_046294045.1. GTDB lineage: Bacteria > DRYD01 > DRYD01 > DRYD01 > DRYD01 > DRYD01. The sequence continues at coordinate 346 of JBKBIY010000096.1, forward strand.
TACTTTTAAGTGATAAGGTTACAATAAGAGTAATTTATGGGGAAAAAATATCTAGAAATCAAGAAGTAGATATATTTATTCCTTTATCTTCTGTTTTTTGGTTTGATAAAGAAGGTAAGAGAGTAAGATAAAGAGGAGAATAAAGAGTTTAACAAAGGAGGTAGACTTTATGGAAATATATAACAAAATAAAAAAACTTGCTGGTAAAGTCTATGATAATTTAAGCGTTGCTGAATTATATGAGCATACCGTACTAAAAAAGCTAGGGTTTATTTCTTCCTCTGGTGCTTTAGTTGTTAACACTTCACCTTATACAGGAAGATCTCCTGAAGATAAATTTATAGTTTTGGATGAGTACTCTGAAAAACTGGTTTGGTGGGGGGAGGTAAATAAGCCTCTTGAAAGGGATAAATTTATAAAAATTCTGGAAAAAGCTTTGAAGTATATAGAAGGAAAGGAAATATATTTATGGGAAGGTTTTGCTGGAGCTAATCCAAAATATACCGTTAAGATTAATTTAGTTAGTGAAAGTCCTTATCATGTGATTTTTTCAAATAATCTTTTTATAAGAAAAAGGGATTTTACTCCTGAGAACATTGTAAAAAGTGTAAATATTTTACATTTACCGAATTTAAAATTAGAAGGAGAGAAAGATGGGGTAAGAAGTGAGGTTGCTGTTGTACTTGATTTATATCCAGAACCCTTTATTTTTATTGCTGGGACTTCATATTGTGGTGAAATAAAAAAAGCTGTATTTACCTTTCTTAATTATTTTTATCTTGAAAATTTTGATATATTACCTATGCACTGTGGAGCAAATAGGGACATAAATTCAATGGATACGGCATTATTTTTTGGATTGTCTGGTACTGGAAAAACTACTCTTTCTACTGATTCCTCAAGAAGATTAATAGGTGATGATGAGCATGGCTGGACAGATAACGATATATTTAATTTTGAAGGTGGTTCCTATGCTAAAATTATAAACCTTGATTTTTTTAAGGAACGGGAGATATATTTGGCTACCAATAGATTTGGTACTGTTATAGAAAATGCTGTTATTGATTTTAATACCAGAGAAATAGATTTTTCGGATTCTTCAATAACAGAAAATACACGATCTGCTTACCCTAACAAATATATAGAGATAATGGAGCAAACTTTAAGAGGAGAAATACCTACTGTTATATTTTTTCTTTCAGCGGATGCTACAGGAACTCTACCCCCTATATCTATTCTTGAAAATGAACAAATATTAGAGTATTTCTTACTTGGTTATACTTCAAAATTAGCAGGAACAGAAAGAGGAGTTAAAGATCCTCAACCTGCTTTCTCTGAAGCTTTTGCTAAACCATTCTTACCACTTGAACCTGTAAAATATGCTAAAAAATTATTTGAAAAAGTAAAAAAATATAATACAACGGTTTATCTTCTTAACACCGGATGGATAGGAAATAAATACCCCCTATCAAAGAGGATTGATCTAAATTACACTAGAACTATTGTTAGAAAAGCACTTGAAAAGTCAATAAACAAAAATGATTCATATACGCACCCTGTTTTTGGATTTAAAGTACCATATATAAGTGGCTTACCAAAAGAATTATTCCAACCTCATAATTTATGGCAAGATGAACAAGCTTATTATACCCAAGCTAATGAACTAAAAGATTTATTTGAAAAAAAATTACAAAAATATAAAAACTACATTAAATAGAAAGTGGAAAAATGAGTATGGAAAAAGAAAAAGGTATTAAGAGAAAATTTTCAAAAGAAAAGAAAATAGAAAAAGAAGAGTTATTAGAGGTAGAAGATTTAAAATCCTTAGCTAAGGAGGCTATAAAGTCAAAGAAGGATAAAAAAAAGGATAAGTTAGAGCAACCAGAAAAGAAGGTTTTTGACAAGTTTGCTAAGGTAACTTTAAAAGATTTATCTCTGCTTACGAATCAGTGGGCTGTTATGATAGAAGCCGGATTAGATCTAAATACAACTATGAGAATTTTATATAATCAAACAGAAAACCCTAAGTTAAAAGGGATGATAAATGATGTTTATATGTCTGTTGCGCAAGGATCTACTATTTCTTCTGCTCTTTCTAAATATGAGAAGGATTTAGGACCGTATTTTTTGGGAATGGTTGAAGCAGGTGAAAAATCCGGATTACTAGCAAGAAATTTAAAACAATTAGCCATTGGATTAGAAAGAATGGCTAAAATACAAGCAAAAGTCAAATCTTCTCTAACTTATCCTGTTTTAATAATAATCTTTGCTCTCGGTATATCTTTAATTATATTTCAATTTGTTTTACCACAAATATTTGCTATTATAAAAGAGATGAATGTAAATTTACCTTTGATTACTAAGATATTAATAGCTTTAACGGATTTTATGCGTACACCTTATTTTTATATATTTACAATTGGTTTATTAGTGGGGGGATTTATTTTTTATAGTAATTTTTCAAAGACTAAAACGGGCAGGCAGGTAATCGATGTAATAAAAATAAAAATCCCAGTTTTTGGTAGTATAGTGAAAGCTTACTTGGTTGTTAGTTTTTTCTCAACTTTATCTTCTTTACTTAGTACGGGTACATCTATGATAAAGGCTTTGGAAATAACAAAAAAGGTGCTCTCAAACTCTGTTTTTGATAAAATAATAGATTATTCAATTATCAAGATAAGTGAGGGAAAAACTTTATCTGATATATTTTTCAAATTCATAAAAGGTCAGTATAATCCTAATACCACCTATTTAACTGAGGAAGATAAGGTTGTACTTTCTATTATAAGGGATATTTTTGATCCTATGGCAAGACAGATGGTTAGCATAGGTGATGAAACCGGTAAAATAGAAGAAGTTTTGAAAAAATATGCAGATTTCCAAGAAGAACAGTTAAATAGAACTATTGAATCAATTTCTACTGTTATTGAGCCGTTATTAATAGTTTTTGTTGGAGTTTTCGTAGGTATTATTTTATTGGCTGTTATGATTCCTTTGTATAGTTTGATTACTACTTCAGATTGATGGTTTATGGTTTTCTTTTTGATTTATGAAAGCTAGCGTTGTTATTCCTACTTATAACAGAGGAAAAATTTTAATAAAAACCTTTCCTTATTGGCAAGGGCAAACGGTAAAAGATTTTGAAATTGTAATTATTAATGATAATTCTAAAGATGACACAAGCTCACTTATTAAGCAATATATTTCAAGTAATTCTGGTTTAAGAATAAGATTAATAGAGAATTTAGAGAATATGGGGTCTGCGGATGGTAGGAATAAAGGAGCTTTGTTTTCAGATTCCGAGGTTATAATTTATACTGATGATGATGCTTTTCCTTCTCCTGATTTTATAAAAATTCATTTATTTTATCATAAAAATTATCCTAATGCTATAGTTAGAGGACCGATAATAAATTTTTCAGATTTAAGTTTTATTGATTTATTTTTTAAAAATCCCTTAAGAAGGAGCTTGATTTTGGGTATTAAAGGATATTCGGGAAATTATTTTTGTACTGCTAATGTTTCAATAAGAAGGGAGTTAATTATCAAGGCAGGGATGTTTAATTTGGATTTTAAAAGATGGCAGGATGCTGAGTTTGGGTACAGATTAAGAAAACTAGGTATAAAAAGATTTTTTGACTACGGGGCGTGGGTTTTGCATTATAAAACCCCTCTTGCTGATCCTTATTTTCATTACTATAACGAGGGAAAGTATGCAGCAAAACTACTTAAACACTATCCAAATTTTAGTGTAATGCTAAGAACGGGTTTCTTACCTTTCTATCCATTTTGGAAATTTTTTAATTTTTTTAAATTTCTTAAAATTTTCTTTACTCCCTATGCCAAAGGTTTTTTAGAGGAGATTTCAAAAAAATTTTGATATAACAAGGTTTTTGTATTAAAGAGAAGAATAATTTTTAATATGATTCACAAAAATAAGGTTAAAATAGAGAAAGTATACAAATTTTTGAAGAAACAGGATCTAGAAAAGATAATTGAAAAATTTTATCGAAAAAAGGAAAAAATAGAAATAGATTTTGTAGGTCAAGATAGAGCC
>JBKBIY010000097.1:0-4363 GCA_046294045.1 bacterium
TAAGGAATTAGAAATAGAGATAAAAAGAAATCAAGAAACTAAGGTTTACAAAGTAGTACCCCTTTACAATAAAGAACAAGGGTTTTCATTTATAGGATTTAATCCAGCAATTAAACCGGTTTTAGATTTTAACATTTTAAGAGGAATAAAAGAATCTATTTATAAAACTTATGATTTAACTGTAAAATATTTAAAAATAATAGTTAGTATTTTTACTGGAGGAATACCTTTAAAGATGGTTTACGAACAAAGTGCTGGACCAATTGGAATAACAAAAATAATGTACGATTTTGCTAATACTGGAATGTTTAATTATTTGATGCTAGTAGCTTTTATAAATGTAGTAATAGGATTATTTAATTTATTACCATTTCCAGCTCTTGATGGAGGAAGAATATTTTTTATATTGATCAACTATTTATTACTAGGAATCTCTTTAGTTATAAAGAGAAAGTTAGTAATAGAACCTGACAAGGAAGAATTATTTCATAAAGCAGGATTGATTATTTTGTTAATATTTGTAGTTTTTGTTTCATTTAATGACGTACAAAGGATAATAAAAGGAGAAAGTTTTATAAAATAGAAAATAAATCATAGTAAATAAGATGGGGTGAGGAAAAGCCGGAGTGGCGGAATTGGCAGACGCAGGAGACTCAAAATCTCCCGGGGTTCACGCCCCGTGTGGGTTCGACTCCCACCTCCGGCATAAAATAACATGAAACTAAAAAAAGTAAAGGTTTATCAATTGGCAACTGATATAATAACCGATGATGCAGTCGTAATACTAAAAGAAGAAAATGGACAAGCTATATTACCAATAATAATAGGACATTTTGAAGCCTCAAGTATAGCTATAGCTATAGAAAAAATGAAAATAGAACGTCCTATGACACACGATTTAATAAAAAACATCTTAGAAACATTAGATATAAAAATACAAAAAGTAGTTATAACTGAATTAAGAGGTTCAACATATTATGCCAACATATATATACAAAAAGAAGGAAAAATTATAGAAATAGATGCAAGGCCTAGTGACGGAATAGCCCTAGCAGTTAGAACAGGTTGCCCAATATTCGTAAACGAAAATCTATTACAAAACTTACCAGTAGTAGAATATACAGAAAAACCTTCAGAATTAAAAAGTTCCTATTTACCAAAAGATGAAGAAAAAGAAAAATTCAAAAAATTCTTAGAAAAAATCAAACCCACAGATTTTATAAAATACTTTGAAGAAAAAGGAAAAGAAGGAGATAAATAAACTATGTACAAAGCAGATATAGGAATATTTGGAGGAACTGGTTTCTATTCTTTTTTAAAAGCGGAAGAAATAACGGTTGAAACACCTTATGGTTCGCCTTCGGATAAAATAGCTTTAACTCAAATTCAAAATAAAACAGTGGCTTTCTTACCTCGCCATGGTAAAGATCACAGATATCCTCCTTCAAAAATACCTTACCGAGCTAATATATGGGCTTTTAAAAGATTAGGAGTTAAATATATAATAAGTCCATGTGCCGCTGGCTCTTTACAACCTTACATAAAACCAGGGCATATCGTAATACTTGACCAAATATTTGACAGAACATATAAAAGAGAAAATACTTTCTATGAAGGTCCAATAACAACACATTTATCCTTTGATAATCCCTATAACGAATACTTAAGATCTCTTTTTATACAAAAAGCAGGTCAATTGGGAATTCCATATCACGACAAAGGAACAGTAGTGGTAATAGAAGGACCAAGATTTTCTACAAAAGCAGAAAGTAGATTTTATTCTCAAATGGGGTTTCATGTTATCAATATGACACAAATGCCAGAGGCAATCTTAGCAAGAGAACTAGAAATACCTTTTTGTGGAGTAGCTTTAATTACAGACTATGATGTTGGACTAGAAGGACATCCAGAAGTAGAACCAGTATCCCATAAAACAGCCATAGAAAATTTTATCAAAAACCAAGAAAAACTAAAAGAATTGATAATAGAGGTTGTAAAAGACATAGATTTAGAAAGAAAAGAGAAAGAACATTCAGCACTTGAAAATGCTAGATTTCATGTAGAATGTATCAAATTAATATAGATCAAAAAATAATACAAATAGTTAAAGGAGACATAACTAAACAACCAGATATAGAATCGATTGTAAATTCAGCTAACAAATATTTGGAACCAGGAGGGGGAGTTTCAGGGGCTATACACAAAGCAGCAGGACCCCAATTATATGAATCCTCAAAAAAATTAGCTCCTATAGAAGTTTCACAAGCAGTTATAACACCTGCTTTTAAGTTGCCTAACAAATATGTTATACATACCCTAGGACCAGTATATGGAAAAGACAAACCTGAAGACAAACTTTTAGCGCAAACCTATAGAAATTGCATATTATTAGCCGAAAAAAATAATATAAAATCAATAACTTTTCCTTCAATATCAACGGGTATATTTGGTTACCCTATAGAATTAGCAGCACCCATAGCAATAAAAACCGTAAAAGAGGAAATCGTAAAAACAAGAATAGAATTGGTAAGATTTGTACTTTTTAGTCAAGAAGATTATGAAGTTTATTTAGGGGTTGTAGCTCAAAAAGGATAGAGCGTTGCCCTCCTAAGGCAAAGGTTGCCGGTTCGATTCCGGCCAACCCCATACAAATTCATGGAAAAAGAATTTATAAATCTATTCATAGAAGAATTAGGACAAATAGCCTATGATATATGTTTCAATATCAGCAGCACATCCATAAACAAGGAAGAAAAAAAAATTCAAATATCAACAAACGATAACTCTATAAAAGAATGGATAGAAAAAAAATACCTACCACTTATAAAAGAACTTACAGAAAAACAATTTAATGATAATTCCTGGGTAATAGAGGTAAAACTAAAGGAAAATTATGAAGAAACTCAAGAAGGAAACCTTGAAATACTTAATCCTTTTTTTACGTTTGATAATTTTGTAGTAGGAAATAGTAATCAGTTTGCATATTCAGCCTCGTTAGCAGTAGCACAAAAACCCGGCAAATCATACAATCCCCTGTTTATATACGGATCCACAGGATTAGGAAAAACTCACTTACTACACGCAATAGGAAACCTAGCTTTTAAAAGAAAACTATCAAAAAAAATTATCTACATAACCTCTGAAAAATTTATTAATGACTTAATCAATTCTATAAAAGAAAAAAAAATAGAAGAATTTAGAAATAAATATAGAAAAGCAGAAATCCTTTTGATAGATGATATACAATTCATAATAGGAAAAGAAAGAACCCAGGAAGAACTATTTCATACCTTTAATGAACTATACATGGAAAATAAACAGATAGTATTAACAAGTGATAGGCCTCCAAAAGATTTAGAAGGTATAGAAGAAAGATTAAAATCAAGGTTTCAGTCAGGTTTAATAGCAGATGTACAAATGCCTGATTTCGAAACAAGAAAAGCTATCATAAAGAAAAAAATAGAAAACTATAATTTGGATCTTCCAGAATATATAATAGATTTTCTAGCACAGAAATTTAGAAATAACGTCAGAGAACTAGAAGGAGCAATAATAAAAATAGTAGCTTATATAAGCCTTAATAAACTAGAAAAAGACAAAGTAAAAATAGACCAAATAAATGAAATTATTAAAGATGTAGCTCAAGAAGAAATTAAAATAACACCAGATGATATAATAAATATTGTTTCCCAATATTTTCAACTTCCTAAAGAAGAAATGTTTTCAAATTCAAGAGAGAAAAAGATAGTTTATCCTAGACAAATAGTTATCTATCTACTAAGGGATATATTAGGAATGTCATTTAAAAATATAGCAAACATCTTTAACAAAGATCATACAACAATAATCCATGCTTATGAAAAAATAAATATAATGCTAGCTAGCCCCAAAATTTATAAAGACATAAATAACCTAAAAGAAAAACTTATTGAAAAATATAACTAAAATTTTAATCTTACTCTAACTTTACTTTAAACCTTAAGTTTTTTTACCATTTTTTAACAATTAGGTAACCTTGCTCTTATTTTTAGATTTTAACTATAAATATGGTAAAAATCTAAAATAGTAAAAATTCACTTAAGGAGGAAAAATTTTATGAACAAGATAAAAGAAAAAATAAAAAAAACAAACTATGAAAATTTTGAGTATTCTTTAGAAAAAAATAAAACAATAAAATTGATAAATAGCGAGATAAATAGCGAGAAACATGATAAAAGAATGGAAATTTTGTCTTATGGTAGTTTATTAATTTATGTTTTTAGGAAAGCTCTGAAATAACTTCGTTCAAATAACTTCGTTCAAATAACTTCGTTCAAATAACTTCGTTCAAATAACTTCGTTCAAATAACTTCGTTCAAATAAC
>JBKBIY010000098.1:0-4339 GCA_046294045.1 bacterium
AATAAAAAGATTAAGACAAATGATATAAAGGATAGATATAAAGGATAAAAGAACAAAAGTGTAGAATCCTATTTTAATTAGTATAAAGATTTATATAAAAAACACGGAAAACGAGGTGATAAAAGAGTGAGAAAGAAAAGAGCAGAAATAAGAGAAATAGCACCAGATCAGGTATTTAACAGCGTAAGAGTAGCCAGATTTATTAACAAACTTATGTGGGATGGTAAAAAAACCGTTGCAGAAAAAATATTTTATACCGCTATCAAAAAAATAGAGGAAAGAACTAAAAAAGATGGGCTTGAAGTATTTAATAAAGCAATAGACAACCTTAAACCTATTTACGAAGTACGTCCTCGAAGAGTCGGAGGTGCAACTTATCAAGTACCCGTAGAGGTAGACGAAAGAAGAGGAGAAACCTTAGCCATGAGATGGATATTACAAGTATGTAGAGCAGAAAAAGGAAGAAGAATGGTAGATAAATTAGTTGATGAAATAATTGAAGCTTATAATAACGGTGGTAAAGCAATGAAAATTAGAGAAAATGTTCATAGAATGGCAGAAGCAAACAGAGCATTCGCTCATTTTAGATGGTAATTAATAAATATAGGTGATAAGTTATGTTAATATATGATATTTATCCTGAAAATGTAAAAAAGGGTCTTAGAGAGCTTTTATTTTTCGCAGCAGGAGGGCTTAATCATTTCCCCGAGTGGGCACAAAAAAAAATTTTGGAAGAATATTCACCCGCTGAAGTTATACAAACCTGCTCACAAATGATTCTAGATAACACCGTACCTAGCGGAATAAAATATAACCTATTTTTCTTTTGTTTATATAACTATGGGTTAGGAGAAAATGCAGAACAAGTAAAAGAATTAATATACGCTGCAGCAAATTTCGATTGGGACAACACACTTATTCCTACAAACTTTAAAAGACATATAAAAGATGAAATCATCCCTGCTTACCTAAATTATTATGAACAAAAAGAAAGAGAACTTCTTTATAACAGAAGCAAACACGTAGAATACGAAATATAAAAAAAGGAAGGGAAACAACTATGGCAAATCCTAAATTCAAGCTCTCTCGATCAAGAGTAAGACATAGAAGAAGTAATTCACAAAAAATAGATCTTAACAGATACCCTAATTATTCGAAATCTACTTGCCCAAACTGTGGAAACCCTAAATTATCTCACTTTGTTTGCCAATTTTGTGGATACTATGATAACAAAAAAGTTGTCGAACCCGTCTTAACAAGAAAATACATAAGATCACTATATTACAAAAAATATTTTGAACATAGTTAAAAAATGTTTTTAAAACTACTTTTTAATATCTCAAATTCTTTTTAAGTGTAAAATAGAAGTTTTTAGGTAATCGAGAGAACTAAATCATGAAAATACTTGTAACAGGTGGATGTGGATATGTAGGGTCAACAGTTACTGATTATTTTTTGAAAAAAGGTTTGGAAATTATAGCCCTTGATATACTTTGGTTTAACAAAAATGTGCCTAAATTATTTGAAAATAATCCATATTTTAAATTTTACAAACAGGACATTAGAGATACCAGTATATTTTTAGAAATAATAAAAAAAGAATCTGTTGATTATATTATACACGCAGCAGCTATTGTTGGTGACCCAGCAAGCAAACTTTTTCCTGAACTTACAAAAGAAATAAATGAAATTGCTACTATTAAAATGATTGATATGTTAAACAAAACTAATATTAAAGGTTTTATATTTTTATCGACTTGTTCTAATTATGGTGTATCTAAATATAATACACTAGTAAATGAGGAGTCTGATTTAAATCCAACATCGTTATACGCAAGTACAAAAGTAAATGTGGAACGTTATTTATTGAATACTAAAACATCTTTTAAATGGATTATTTGCCGAGTCCCTACATTATACGGGATAAGTTACAGGATGAGATTTGATTTAACTGTGAATGAATTTATGCTTAAAGCTTTTACTGATAAATTAATTGATATTTATAAACCAGAGTCTTACAGGCCATACTTACACGTTAAAGATTTAGCTTCAATATTATTTGAAATTATCAATAATTTTATCTTGCTAAGTAATAATGTATTTAATGTAGGCTTTTTAAACGAGAATTATAAAAAAATTGAGATTGCTGAATTAGTAAGAAAATTTATACCAGATACAAATATAAAAATACTTTCAGAAGGTGGAGACAACAGAGACTACAAAGTAGATTTTACAAAATTACATCGATTCATAAAAATTAATCAGTTATATGATATCGAAAAGGGAATGAAAGAAATATATACTTTCTTGAAAAATAACGTTTTCGCTGATACCAATTTGGATATGTTTTACAATACTAAACCAAAATTTGAGGAATGATCATGAAAGATTTTTATCAAACTTTTTACCAAATTACGATGTACATAAAGGATTTGTATAAAAGTGAAAAAGTGCCATTACATGCACCTGTTTTCATTGGGAACGAAAAGAAATACCTTTTAGAATGCATTGATACTACTTATGTCTCCTATGTTGGAGAATTTGTAAATAGATTCGAAAAACAAATTTCTGACTATACAGGGGCGAAATATGCTATCGCGGTAGTTAATGGAACAGTAGGCTTATATATTTCTCTTAAAACACTTAAAGTTGGTTTAGGGGATGAGGTTATTACTCAACCTCTAACTTTTGTTGCCACTGCCAATGCTATTTCTCATACAGGAGCTACACCTGTTTTTGTGGATGTAGATAAAGATACACTGGGAATGAGTCCAGAAAGCTTGAAGGATTTTTTGGAAAAGTATGCATCTTATAAAAATGGGCAATTGATAAATAAACAGACAGGCAGGAGAATAGCATGTATTATCCCTGTTCATATATTTGGACATCCATGCATAGTTGACGAAATAATAGAAATTGCTGAAAGTTATGAATTGCAAGTAATAGAAGATGCTGCAGAGGCATTAGGCAGTTTTTACAAGGGAAGACATTGCGGTACCTTTGGCAAAATCGGCGTATTTAGTTTCAACGGAAACAAAATTATAACTACCGGTGGTGGTGGAATGATTATTACAAATGATGAAGAGATAGCTAATAAAATAAGACATATTACCACTACTGCCAAAGTTCCTCATCCCTATAGCTACTTCCATGATCAGGTGGGCTATAATTATAGAATGCCAAATATTAATGCTGCTCTAGGGGTTGCCCAAATGGAGTATCTGGATAAAATATTAAGAAATAAAAGAGAGCTTGCTATGTTATATGAAGATTTTTTTAAGGATAAGCAGATAAAGTTTTTTAAGGAGCCAAAGGAAGCAAGATCAAACTATTGGCTTAATGCTATATTGTTGACAGATAGAAATACCAGAGATAAATTCCTAGAGTACACTAACACTCATGGTGTCCATACCCGTCCAGTCTGGATTTTAATGTATAAACTTCCTATGTATAAAGATTGCTTTAGAATAAATACAGATAATGCTGAATGGCTAGAAGAAAGACTTGTAAATCTTCCTAGTGGATATAGATTATTGTAAAAATTCATTATAAAAACCAATAAAAATTAATTATTAGTAATTATTAGGATATAAAAGAATAGCATATGATAAAGAAAAGTTATTATGAAACCAATATTTTTTAAAGCAAAAGTAAAAATTCATAATCATAATAATATGAAGCAAGTAACTATTAAAAGCACAATTATCATAAAATGAGAACCTTCATTATAGCAGAAGCAGGAGTAAACCATAATGGTAATATAGAGCTTGCTAGAAAACTTGTGGATATTGCAGTTGAGGTAGGTGCAGATGCTGTTAAATTCCAGACTTTTAAAACAGAAAATGTGATTAGCATCTATGCAAAAATGGCAGAATATCAGAAAAAAAATCTCGACACGGAAAAAACTCAATATGAAATGGTAAAAGAATTAGAATTGACTTTTAAAGATTTTGAAATACTTAAAAGATACTGCGATCACAAAAACATAATGTTTCTTTCTACACCTTTTGATATAGAGAGTGCAAGATTTTTAAGAGACCTTGGACTTGAAATATTTAAGATACCATCTGGAGAGATTACTAATTATCTTCTCCTTAGAGAGATAGGAAGCTATGGAAAAAAAGTAATCTTATCAACAGGCATGGCAGATCTAGGAGAAATCGAGGACGCCTTAGATGTATTAATAGAAGCAGGTACTGCTAGAGAAAATATAACCGTTTTACATTGTAATACAGAATATCCAACACCTTTTGAAGATGTAAATTTAAAAGCTATGTTAACTATTAAAGAAGCTTTTAAGGTGAAGGTAGGTTATTCAGATCATACCTTAGGAATAGAG
>JBKBIY010000099.1:0-4311 GCA_046294045.1 bacterium
TGGATTCCCAGGTCCAATAATGCCAGGACCAGTACCAACACCATACCCAGTGCCATACCCAGTACCAACTCCGTACCCAATGCCATATCCAGTTCCTACTCCATATCCAGTACCTTTACCAAGACCATTTCCTTTACCTGTATACAGAATTCTACCACATCCTCCATTTCCTACATTTCCAAAACCACCTACAGCAATTGATTACGGAGCTGCAATAGGTAGAGGAGTAGGTGGAGCTGTTGGTGAAATAGCAGGCGGATTAGTAGGATGGAAAGGCGGATCAGCTTTGGGAGCAGCACTTGGAACCGCTATACTACCAGGTATCGGTACCTTAATAGGTGGATTGTTAGGTGGTATAGTAGGAGGGGGATTAGGTAGTGCTGTTGGAAGAGGAATAGGAGGATTTATAGGAAATGTAGTGGGAGGTCTTGTAGGAGGGATTGTTGAAGTAGGAAAGTCCTTACTTAAGGGAATAGGAAAGCTATTCGGTTTTTAAATTAACAATTTTTAAGCAAAATTAGAATTAGTACTGAATGTGGTAAAGAAATAGAGGGAGGGGTGAAAACACCCCTCCCTTTTTTATCCCTTCTAAAGTCTTTTTTAAAATAATTTTAAAATAATAATGATTTATAATTTTTTATTTTCCTGATTTTCAAATTGTAACAAGAGAAGTTATAGAAGCAGGAAAGAGCATAATGAAGAAGGCTGCTGAAGTGGGTACTGAGATTCTCAAAAATGGTGGCCTTGTCTATTAATCGAAATTAAATTAGCAAAAACCAAAGAAAGGGGTGAACTTCATCCCTTCCTTTTTTATCCTCCATAAATAATGTTTTTCAAATATAAGTAAATCTTAAAGAATAAATTAACCGCTTCTAAATTTTCAATTTCTTTTCTTGATAAATAAAAATCGGGTTTAATTTTTTCATGAGGTTTCAATTCTAAATTAAAATTCAAAAAAGCATTTGTGTAAATTACTGTGTATTTATCTACATCAAAAACGCTTTGAATGTAAGGCTTCCCATAAGTCGGATCTCCGAAGATTATAGCTCTTCTTTTTAAAACTCCTGAAATTACTTCTGCTGCACTTGCAGTGGTGTCATCCTGTAAAACCGCTACAAAATTCTTTGTAAACAAACCTCCATAATCCTGAGAATTATAAAAATTTTGAGTCTTTATTTTATCTTTTTTTAAAAAATTCACCGAAAAAAGGTATTCTCCAGATTCAAAAAACATCCCAACAAAAAAAGCTGCTGACCATAAACTACCTCCAAAATTACCCGTTAAATCAATAATTATCAAATCATTTTCTTTTATTTTACTTCTTAAATATTCCCTATACTTTTTTGCCATGTTAGGACTTATTTTCTTAAACTTTAAGCGACACATTTCTAGCTTATAATCTTCAAAAAATATCCTCTTTATTTCTATATCATTTTCTATATCTTTTTCCTGATAATAACCACTTTGATAAAGAAAAGAATCTTCTATTTTCAAAAATGGGTCATTGATGAACTTATAAACGGTTTCCTTAAAAGCTAAATCAATTTCTTTAAATTTTAAACTTTCAAAAAAATAATTTTTTAAATCCTCAAGTTTATATAATTCCCTTTTTACAAATAGATTTTCATAATATAGCTTTTCAATAGCATATAGATATTCTTTTTGGTAATTTTGATAATTTTGATAATTTTGGTAATTTGGGGATTCACAAGGTACGGCAATAAAAAAGAGATAATTTTTAAAAAAGAAGAGAAAAATAAATATTAAAAAACTCTTAAAAGGAACTTTTGTTAAAATTTTAGTCAAAAAAGTTTTAATCAAATGGGTTAATTTTCTACTTTTACTTTTTTAGTAAATTGAAGGATGTCATTGTGTATAAGGTTATTTGAGGCTACTATGGTTTTGCTCCATATTTTATAGGGGTTACCGTAATAATCTGTGATTTTTCCGCCGGCTTCTTTAACTAGTAATACGCCTGCTGCGGTATCCCAGGGTTTAAGATCTGTTTCCCAAAAACCATCAAATATTCCCATTGCAACATAAGCAAGATCTATGGCTGCACTACCTGCTCTCCTTACCGCCTCAGTCCTTACTGATATCTCCTTAAATAACTCTATATGTGGATCCGGATTTTTAGTTAAAGCATAACTAAAACCTGTAGCTAAAACACTTTGACTAAGATTAGCTGTTTCGGAAACAAATATCCTTTTATTATTACAAAAACTACCTTGATCTTTTTCTGCAATAAATAATTCATCAAGTATTGGTAGATATATAACAGCTAAAGATATTTCTCCGTTAATCGCTAAAGCTATGGACACACAGAAAAAGGGAATCCTTTTCTAAAGTTTACTGTTCCATCAAGTGGATCTATTATCCACCAAAAGCCTTGTTCTATTTTTTCTTGATTACCTTGCCAGTCTTCTTCTGCTAATATTTCGTGATTCTTAAAATTTTTAAAGATGATTTCTTTTATAGTATTTTGTGAAGATAAGTCTACCTCTGTAACAGGGTTTCGTTCTTCTTTATAGGTATAGTTAAATTCTTTTCTGTAGTATTTTTTAAGAATTTCTCCGGCTTTAATAGCAGCTTCTACGGCTACCGTTGTATATATACCTATTTTTCCCATTTTTTTATTCCTGTTTAATGATTTGAAGGTATATTTTTCGGTTTCTAGGACCGTCAAATTCGCAGAAAAATATCCCTTGCCAAGACCCTAATATCAACTTCCCTTCTGAAATTATTAAATTTATAGAATTACCTAATATAGATGATTTTATATGTGCGTCTGCGTTTCCTTCTAAATGATGGTATTTTTTATCAGAGGGAATATGTTGAGAAAGGAATTCTAAGATGTCTTTTCTTACCGAAGGATCTGCATTCTCATTTATTACACATCCTGCTGTGGTATGAGGTATGTATATTACAACTATCCCTTCTTTTATTCTCCTCGATTCTATCTCTTTATTTACTACATTCAAAATTTTGTCAGTTATATCTATAAACTCTTCTTTATTTCTTGTTGTAATACTTATTTCTATCATTTATTTTCCCTCACTTCCTTTGCTATTTTATTTTCCCTGGGTTTTATAATGTTATGAAGTATAATTGAAAAAATAATTAAGAAAAATGAAAATACTTGTGCCCAAGTAAAAAATAGAAAAGCCATCTTTGATTCTCTAAAAAATTCTACAAAAAATCTTATTAATCCATAGAAAAATAGAAAATTAATCATGTATTTACCTTTATAGTAATTACCTTTTTTGAGTTCTATTAGAAAATAAAGGAAGAGAAGAAAAGTAAGTATGCTTTCCATTATTTGTGTAGGATATCTTACTGCTCCATGTAAAAATATTCCCCAAGCACTTTCTTTTCCATAACAACATCCTGCAAAAAGGCATCCTATTCTTCCTATTGATATACTTAAAGGAGCAATAAAAGTAAACAAATCACTTAAATTAATCAAAGATAGCTTAAATAATTTTGAACTTATATATAAACCTACGAAAGAGAAAACTATTGCTCCTAATACTGTTAATCCTGATTCAAATGGGTTTATTACTTTTATGATAAAATTAGCAAAACTATTTTGAACTTCATTAAAGGCATAGTAACCGATTTTTCCGCCAAGGTACATAAAAAATAAAACTATAAGAAGGCTATAAAATACTTTTTCTTTGTCTAGATTGAATTTGGGAGCGAATTTGTTTAATAAAAAAGTTGATAAAATTAAATCTATATAAAGTATTGTCCCGTACGTGTAGATTGTAATTTTTCCTATTTTAAAAAGAATTGGATGCATACTTGAGATTTATTGTAAATAGTAAGTAATTATTTTCATATGAAATCTCTACGGGAGTTTGATTGATTATTGATATCTCTTTTATTATATTTAATCCTAATCCTTTGGTTTCCTTTATTTCATTAAAGATATCTTTTACGAGTTGATAGTTTTCAAAATTTGTTTCATTTTTAATAATTATCTGTATTCCTTCTTTTTGAAAATTTAGTAATATTTTTACTTTGGATGAATTTTTACAAGCGTTATCAAGAATATTAAAAATCATTTGTTGAAAAAGTTTTACATCTAGTTCTACGTATTTATTTAAATTTTTAAATTTTAAAAATTCATTTTCTGGTTGTGGAATTTCCATTTCTATGTTGCAATCAAAGAAAGTAATTGTGTCATTAAGTATTTCCAATATTTCTTCATTAGTTAAATTAGTTGGATTGATTGATATCTTTCTTAATTTTATTTTTGAGTAGTTTAGATATTTGTTTATCATTTGATTCATTTTATCTATATAATTT
>JBKBIY010000009.1:0-4748 GCA_046294045.1 bacterium
TATTATCAACCCAGAAATTCTCCATAAATTCATATTTACTATCATAATCCCCATCTTTTACAAATATTTTTATTTTATCAAACAAATAAAGTAATTCAGAAGGCACCTTTAAGTTGGAAGGAAAATTTTTATCAGCACCAGAATTACAATACTCCAAATCAAATTCTACATAATTTTTTATAAAAAATTCTCTTTTTTCCTTGTATACTAACAAATCCTTTAATCCCATTTTTGAAAAAATAACGTGTAGATAATCAAAGATCTTTTTACTCGGAGTATTATATTGAAAATGAAGTTTATCTAAGAATTCTTGGAAAAGAGCATATACATATTTAACCTTTTCAAGCCTTTCGTTATTTCGCAAGTTAACAAATTTTCTAGAAAGCTCTCTAGAAACAAAATTAAGAAAAAATCTTTCATCTTCACTTAACTCAACTTTAGTATTAAAAAACATTAAAATACTTGCAACTTTATCATCACCCAAAAACAAAGGTACATTAACCATTGATCTAATATTATTTAAATAAAACCCTAGAGAACCTTGAAGAAAAGTCTTAAATAAATCCTTAAAAATCTCGTCTTCCTTATTTATTACTCCCTCAAAAGATAATAATTTTATAATCTTTTCGGCTTTAACAACTTTTTCAATCTCTCTTATCTTATATCTAACATTTTCAGAAACATACTCTGGAATATTCCAAAAAATGATTTTTTCAAACTTATTCAGAACTTTATTAAAAAATAAAACCACACCGGATACAATTTTATAACTAACATAATCATCAATAATCTCAATAAAACTGCTTAGCTTCTTCTCAAAATCAATAAAGTTATGTAAGGTATTAATATACTTTTGTATGTTTTCTTTAAATTTGTTATGACTAATCTTAGCAGTAAGCTCGGAAATTTTTTCATGTAAACTAACAATTTCTTGATCAAGCTTCTTATTTCGGTTATATAAAGATTTTATTTCTTCCTTTTTATCTTTCAGCTCATCCCTTAGAAAATCTATATAAAAGTCAACAAAAGATACAAATTCTAAAAATTTTTTAATTATCTCTACTTTTCTTGATATACCATAAAATCTTTTTGGTGAATTAATAAAAATTACATCAAATATAATTTTATCTTCCTTTGATTTTACGGAAAAAGAAAATGTATGAGAAAAAATAGTAAAATTCTCAACGTTTAAATTACCTTTACAATAACCGTATATTACTTCACTAAAATTTTGATATTTACCATTTATTCTTATAAATTCAAAGTCAGCTTTGGATTTTAGAGAATATCCATATATAGCAGCGTTATCAAATAAATCAAACATCACATCCGCTAACCTTATAATAACATTGTCCAATCTAAATCTATCTGAACTAACAAATTCATTTATAATAGACAAAACTTTTTCATAAAGAAAAACAGAATTCAACCCCCTTATACTATAATTCCAATAACAAAATTTTGAAAAAACATCAAGAATTATTTCATTTAACTCCTGATCAAAAATGTTACTAAAAGAAACAACAACAAAGGGAAAGTTTCTTTCCAAAGAAAAGCTTTTACAAAAAAAACCTTTATGCTTAGCAAATTTACAAGAATCACAATCAATTAGCCTATCTTTCTTTACTGCAGGGCATATCTCCATCAAAGCTTCCCAATTATGAACCTCACAAGGCAAACTTTTATAAATCTTTCCATCTCTAAATACTAACCCAAACTCTATATTTAATCCTAAATTACCTATAAAACTTGATAATTCATCAAAAATTAAACCCTCCTCTTTAAAACCTTGTTTTCTAAAAAACCAAATTGCTATTTCCTTTAAAATAAGATTTCTATCAAAACCATCCGTTTTATCCTCCCAAATACTAGCAATACTCTCTGCAAAAAACTGTAAATCATTTAAGTCCTTAATATCAAATTTTTTATTTCTTATAACAGTTACGGTACCTACATTATAATTTTTAATTTTTACAGGCAAGGATAATAAAGAATAACCACCTTCAGAAAGAGGAGAATTGATAGTACGAGGATCCTTAGAAGTATCCATTATAACCACTGGTATACCCTCTTCAAAAACTATTCTCTCAATCTTATCAACAATATACTTATGAAATGAAGAACAATCTTTATCAATTCCTATATGTTTAATACATAAAGAAGAATTATCTTCAAATTCAAGGTAGTAAACATGTTTAGCAGAAAATTTTTCCTGAATTTGCAATAATATTTCCCTGAGCTTGTCAAGTTTGGTAAGATTTTTTACATTCTGAAATATCTTCATATATCAAGATCATTAACTGATACGGTAGAAGCATTTTGAAGAATAATTTTCTTTCTTTGCTCAGCATCAACTCCCATTAAAACGTTTATTATATTCTCCGCTTTCTCAGCATCATACAAAGATACCCTTTTTAAAATTCTTGTCTTAGGGTTCATTATGGTTTCCCACAATTGCTCAGGATTCATTTCCCCTAAACCCTTAAATCTTTGTATTCTATAATTTACAAGATTTTTTGTTATTTTTTCCAATTCTTTGTCACTATAAACGTATATATATTTGTTACCAGCTACTACTCTATACAAGGGGCTATGTGCTAAATAAAGATGACCATGATAAATTAAAGATTTCATAAATCTGTAAAAAAAAGTTAATAACAGCGTTCTTATGTGGTATCCGTCTACATCAGCATCGGTAGCAATTATTATTTTTGAATACCTTAGCCTAGAGATGTCCATTTTTTTATCTTCATAATCTATACCACATCCTAAGGCAGCTATTATCGATCTTATTTCATTATTTTGCAATATTTTTTCTATATTAGATTTTTCGACATTAATTATTTTACCTTTAAGGGGTAGCACAGCTTGAAAATTTCTGTCTCTAGCATTTTTAGCGGACCCCCCTGCACTATCTCCCTCTACAATATAGATCTCCCTCTTTTCAACATCTTTTGAAATACAATCTGCTAGTTTTCCAGCTACGGTATATAAAATATCGCTTTTAGATTTAGCTATAACCAATTGTTTAGCTCTTTTAGCTGCTATCCTAGCTTTATAAGCTAATAAAGATCTTTGTAAAATTGTTTCTATTACGTCTGGTCTTGAATCAAATATTCTTTTAATATCATTCATTACGGTATTTTCTACGGCGGTTTTAACTTCATTTGCTACCAATTTAGCCTTGGTCTGCCCCTCAAACTGAGGATTAGGTACTTTCACAGAAACTATATAAACCATCGATTGCCTTATATCATCACCACTAAGATTTACCTCTTTATCTTTTATTCTTTCAGATGCAAAACTGTTAACAAGTTTAGTAAAAGCATTTCTAAAAGAAGTAAGATGCGTACCCCCATCAACAGTATTTATGTTATTTGCAAAAGATTTAAATATCTCTATATCAGAATTGGTATTGACAAAAGCAATTTCCACAAAAGTATCACCATAAACATTTTTTACATATTGTACATCATATAATTTTTCAAGAGAATTTTTTAATAAAATATCCTCAACGAAATCAACTATACCATTAGGATAGTTTAAAACTTTGCTCGTATATGTATTTTCATCCAAAAATTCTATTTTTACAAAAGGATTAAGATAAGCAAGCTCATTAAGTCTTTCCAAAACATAATCAGGATCAAAATTTATATTCTTAAATATCTGAATATCAGGTTTAAAAGTTATGATTGTACCTGTTTTATGGGTTTTTCCTTTTTTTTGTACGGGAGTTATTGGTACACCCCGTTCATACTTTTGCACCCATATATATCCATCTCTATGTACTTCAGCTATTAGATATTCAGAAAGAGCATTAACAACGGATATTCCTACTCCGTGCAAACCTCCAGAAATTTTGTAGACCTTATTTGAAAATTTAGCTCCAGAATGAAGAACAGTAAGAACAACCTCCAGAGCAGATTTATTTTCAGAAGGCACAATATCTACCGGTATACCTCTACCATTATCTTCAACAATACACTCACCCTTTTTTGTTAAAATTACTTTAATATAGTTACAATAACCAGCTACAGCTTCATCAATACTGTTATCTACCACTTCATTTATCAAGTGATGTAGACCTTTCTTATCAGTGGAACCTATGTACATTGCGGGGCGTTGCCTTACAGCCTCAAGCCCCTTTAATACCCTAATATCTCGACCACTGTACTCGTTAACTTTAGTCATATTTTATACCTATCCTGTTTATTTTTAAGTACTTTCATTTTAGCAAAAGTACCTACAATAAAACCTATAACCAAACCTACGAAAATTCCTAAAACCATCATTATAAAAGCACTTCCGGGAAAAAAAGTAAAAAAAAGACCAGTTAATAATCCACCTACCCCTCCCAGAATAACAAAAAAAATCAAATACCTAAAAAATATTTTCTCTTCCTTTTCCATTACAAAATATTATTCTTCAAAAAAATCTAATCTTCCTTTAACCTGTATTTTAACGAGAATCTAAAGATTTAATAATGATCTATGATTTAATAGTAATCTAAGAGCTAAGAACCAATTTTTCTTTATCTTTTATCATATTATATATTTTTTCTACAGTTTCCAGTTTAAAATTCGAAAATTTTTCGCTTTTATACCATCCTAAATAATACTCCACTTCAGTACTTTGCTTCCTTAAAAATAAGTCCCTATAAAAAGAAGGTGCCCTTCCATCTCTTAAACCCATAAGAAAACCGGGCTTAGAATATAAAAATTTAAATACCCTATAAGGAGAATAAGCAT
>JBKBIY010000009.1:4758-18504 GCA_046294045.1 bacterium
GAAATCATCTTAGTACTATAACCTCTAAAATCGAAAAATGGAATTTTTAAACTTTTAACTAAAAAATAAACCTCTTTAATAAGATTTTTTTCAAACTTTACAGCTTCTTCGTTTTTAGGAAAAACCTCCCAAGGTAGCCCTCCAAAAGCCACAGGCACAACATTTAAAATTAAATTTAAAATCAACTTTGAAAACCTTACACTTAAATGATTGTCAAAAACTCTAAAGAAAACATATTTAAAACCTAAATCAAGATCCCATTTATAAATTTTCTCATCTTCTCTAACCTTGGTAAGCACAATTTCCGATTTCTTAGGATTGAAAATCACAAGTTTATTATCATTAAACTCCATACCAGCAGTTAAAGTAAGATAGTATAAATTTCCGTTAAATACCCTTAACGCCTCATCTTCCAATCCTATTCCATTTTGAGTCAAAACTAAATTATCCACTTTAAAACTATTTAATATTTCCCTTAAATAATTAACACTCTCGTTAGCTTTAGTACAAAGGAAAAGATACTTTATTCTTTTGCAATTTTCATGAATATTAATATCTTGAATAGTATATTCTTCCTTTTGAGAAGCCAAAAAATAAACAGAATAAGGCTTTAGATTTTTTCTTCGTGAATAAATAAGAGGTCTGTATCCCTTTTGATAAAGAAGAAAATAGAGGAAAGAACCTATTGATCCGAAACCGGCTACCACTATCACTTTATATTTTTCATATAATTTTCCAGTTCTTTTAATTGATTTCTATTACCTACACATACTAAAGTATCGCCCTCATAAAACTTAAAATCATAAGGATCAGGATTTACAAATAAATCATTTCCTCTTATAACCGCAACGATAGAAACCCCTGTCCTTTTCCTTACCTCAAGCTCTGCTAAATTTTTACCTATAAAAATACTATCGCCAGGTATTTTTAACCATTCAAATATTAACTGCTTTTGAACATACTCTATTTTTTCCTTAGTTACCGTTTTATAAAATACTTCAGTTAATATCAACCCTAATTTTCTTGATTCATCATCAGTTAAAGAAACTTCAAAAATTACTTCTTCATCTTTTATAAAACAAAGCTCTTTATTTCCACTTTCACGAATTATAACATTGATTTCATAGTCAACAGTAGTTATTACGTATTTTTTACCTACCCCGGGTAAATCTATCTCTTCAAAAAAATCCATTTTTCTCTTTTAAGCAAAGAATTTTTTAATAAACTCTTCAACAGTCATTTGTCCAAGATCACCAACAGATTTCTGTCTAACAGATATTAAAGATAAATCCCTTTCTTTTTGACCTACGATAATCATAAGAGGTATTTTTAAGGTTTCCGCTTTTCTTATTTTATAACCCAATTTCTCTGCCCCTTCATCTATTTCAACTCTTATATCATAAGTAACCAGCTTATCAAAAACTTCCTTTGCATAAGGGACAAATTTTTCCGATACTGGTAAGATAATAACTTGAGTAGGAGCTAACCAAATAGGAAATTCACCTTTATAATGTTCTATTAATATTCCAAAAAATCTTTCAAAAGAACCCAAAATAGCCCGATGTATCATTACAGGAGTATGCCTGTTATTATCAGGTCCTACGTAATATATTCCAAATCTTTTAGGTAAATTGAAATCAAGCTGAACGGTAGAACATTGCCAATTTCTTCCAAGAGCATCGGTTATTTCTACATCTATTTTAGGTCCGTAAAAAGCTCCTTCACCCTCATTAACGGAATAATAAATCCCTAGTTTATCAAGAGCATTTTTCAAAGCTTCCTCCGCCTTATCCCATATCTCAATATCACCTACAAAATCCTCAGGTCTAGTACTTAAATAAACTTTATAATTTTCAAAGCCAAATTTTCCAAGTATTTCCCTAGTTAAATTTACAAGATTAATTATTTCCGTTTCAACCTGATCTATGGTACAGAAAATATGTGCATCATCCTGAGTAAAACCCCTTACCCTAAGTAATCCGTGTAAAACACCAGATTTTTCATATCTATAAACCGTACCATATTCAGCTATTCTCAAAGGTAAATCCTTATAACTTCTTATTTTACTTTCAAAAACTTTTATATGAAATGGACAATTCATTGGTTTAACTACAAAGGAAATATTCTCTTCAGTATTCATAACGGGAAACATATATTTTTGATATACTTCAAGGTGCCCACTTATCTTCCAGAGTTCAGCATTAGCTATATGTGGAGTTCTTACAAAAACATAGCCATTTTTTTCTAAAGTTTTCCTTAAAAATTCCTCTATTACGTATCTTACTTTTTCACCTTTAGGTAGCCATATAATTAAGCCTCCGCCTACGGTAGTCTCTATTTCAAACAATTCCAATTGTTTACCCAATACTCTGTGATCTCTTTTCTTTGCTTCTTCTCTTTTGTTTATGAAATCTTCTAACTCTTCTTTTGTAAAGAAAGCTGTTCCGTATATTCTTTGTAGCATTTTATTTTTTTCGTTACCTTTCCAATAAGCACCACTTACCGAAAGAAGCTTAAAGTACTTTATTTTACTTGTAGAGGGTAGATGAGGTCCTCTGCAAAGATCAACAAACTCCCCTTGCTTATATATAGAAACCATATCTTCCTGTATATCCTCTTGAAGAATCATTACTTTATAGGGTTCTTCTAGTTTATTAAAAAGTTCTATTGCCTCTTTTTTACTTATTTCTTCTCTTATTATGGGTAAGTTTTCCTGGGATATTTTTTTCATTTCTTCTTCAATTTTTGGTAAATCTTCTTCTGAGATAGGTTCTTGGAAATCTATATCATAATAAAAACCTATATCAACGGGTGGTCCTATGGTAATTTTAGCTTTATTTCGGTATAATCTTTTTATGGCTTGTGCCATTAGGTGTGCAGTGCTATGTCTTAATACTTCCAATGCTCTAGGATCACCATATTCTAAAATTTCTACCTCTTTTCCACCAGATACGTAACTTGTTAAATCAACAACTTTACCCTCAACAATAGCTACAATAAAATTATCCACATTGATTCCTTTTTCAATTAGAAAATCTATAATTCTTTGATCTTTATCGATTTTTAATTTCATAATACCATATTTCTATAATAAAAATAACCCCTCCTTCATACAGGAGGGATCTTTAAATTAAAATTAAAAGTTTTTAATTAGAATAATCGGTTACCTGGAAAACCAAAAGATCCGCTTACAAATCCACCAAAACCAAAATTAAATCCATTACCTTTGAATTGATTTTGATTTTGTTGCAATAACAACATTAATAACATTATAATTAAAGTTAATATTATTTGTTTGTTAGCACCATTAGGTTGACAATAACCAGGAAATCCTCCCATTCCGGGAAACCCACCCATTCCAGGAAGTCCACTTAAACCAGGAAATCCCCCTAAACCAGGAAATCCTCCAGGCACAGAAAAAGGAGAAACAGGGTTTTGACCAAACTGAGACAACGGATTAGACAACAAACCACCTAATAACCCACCTAGTAAACCTCCAATCAAAGCTCCCGATTGATTACCACCTATTCCTCCTAGAAGTCCCCCTAAAAGACCTCCAAGTAAACCACCTAATAAGGGATTATTTAAAGCAACACTATCCTGAACTCCAAATCCTCCTCCCAAGCCTATTCCACTGCTAACTGAGACTCCAAAACTTATACCAAATCCGCCTCCTACACCGAATCCCCCTCCTATCATCCCTACATTGTTAAACATACCTTTTCACCTCCATTTTAGAAATCTTTATCTTAATTACATTTCATCATTAATTATTTTGTCATAAAACAAAAAAATCCAAGCGTTCTTTTGTTAAATATGTTAAAAATTAATTCTATTTGTTAAATTTTATTAATAACTTAAGAGTATCCATAATGGTGTGACTTTCTGGATAGGGAATTATTCTGGATTCATCCACGTATTTTATAAGCTCCTTATAAGTTAAAGGACCTATGGGAACAAAAAAATCAAAGTTTTCATTTCCAAATTTTTCAAAAAATACTTTTGTTATAAAAGAACTCGTTAAAACCACATACCTATAATAACCAATTGATGGAACTCCTTTTATAGGCACCAATTCATAAATGTAAATCTCTTTAACATTAGGCAATTTTATGGGATTTGAAAGAATGGATCTTAAAATTAAACATTTTGATTCAATTTGAGATAATAATTTTTCAAGATTTTCACTTGTATAAATTGGAGGGATAGTTACATTTTTTTTAATAAATGAATTTATTTTTTCAGCGGTTTTTGGACCAATAGCAACAAAATTTTTATTACTCAAATCTATCCTTATTTTATTTTTTCTAAGATAATTGAAAAAAATTTCAACTCCATTTTGACTTGTAAAAACTATATATTCGTAATCCTTTAACAATTTAACAGCTTGTTCTATATTCCGATAAATTGGTTTTATTTTAACTAATTCAAGAATATTCACATCAATTCCTAATTCTTTATAAAAAAGCTCTTTTAAAGATGCATTTTCCTTACTTTTAGGCCTTGTTAGTAAAATTTTCATAAATTAGTTATTTTATAAATTTACAAATCAGCTTAAATTTTTTTAAGTTCAATTTTCACTTAACTTAAATCTATTTAGCAAATTAACAGTTTTTTCTTTTTTTATTTTTTCAATGATACTGACGCATAAATCTTTAACTTTTATTACCAAATCATCAAAATTATAAAGATTTTCCGCTTTTCTTTGAAAATTATAAACAATTTCTTGTAGAAAATTACAAATATCTTCTTCCATTTTTTCAACAGATATTTTTCTACTTATTTCTTTTTTCCAATAATTTATCTCTTCCATAAAAGACACTTCAAAAAGAGCGATGTTTATAGCTAAACTTATTAAAAATTCTTTTTTAAAATTATCCTGGGTTAACTTAGAAATTTGGTATACGCACTTTGAACAATAACCATAGTTATAAATAAACCAATTCTCAATAGCCGCTAAAAGATAAACAAATGAAGAAAAATCATAATCCTTAACAATCCTAAGAAATCTACCCATATTTTCGTAAGTTGAAATCAAAAATATTCTTTTCCAACCTGTAAAATCATTAGAATTAACATACAAATGTAACGTAATTTTTAATAAAATTTTTTTTATAAACTCTATCATGTTTTGAGAATTTTTATTTGCTAAACCAAAATCGATAATATCTGTTATCCTTTCACTAACTACCTTAACTTCATAAGTAAATATGTTATTCACTACCATTTCTATTATCTTTTCTTCATCAAAATCAACGTCTCTATCTTTGAGAAATTTTAGGAATTTTAAAAAATCATGTAAAGAAATGGAAAAATATAAACTTTCTATTTCATCTTTTTGAAATTCTGTCGATTGAAACTCTACCAAATTAGAAAATACAAAGTCTATTTTACTTTTCATCTTACTAAAATTTTCTTTACCTAGAATCTTTTCTACTTCAATTAAAAATTCTTTTTTCAAAAAAGGATTATTTATAAATATCTCTATTACCTCTTCTTTTGATAAAAATCTGCTATTTAATATATTTTGCACTAAATTAAGAATAAGAAAATATTTATCAGTTTCAAAATATCCTATCTCTAATAAACGAGAAAATAGTTCAAAGTAGGAATAGAAAGCAGCCCAGAAATAACCGTTTTGAAATTGCTTATCTATTAACTGACATACTTCAGAAAAACTTTCTTCAAAAACTCCCTGCTCATCATACCGAACACTTTTTATTTTTTTATAAATCAACCCTAAATTATTCATCAAGAAAATATCTTATTCTACATAATTTCAAATTTACCAACATACCGCTTAAAATCACCATCATAATCGATAACATCTATATTTTTTACCACTCCTGGAGAATTGTTTTTTATTAGTTCAATAATTTGATCGACATTTTCTGGTTCACCAATGATTAAGCTTTCCACTTTTCCATTTGGAAGGTTTTTAGCGTATCCAGATAAATTTAATTTTAAAGCGTTTTTCCTTATAAAGTATCTCATTCCTACTCCTTGTACTTTTCCTTCTATAATCAAAAGCAAAGCCTTCATCTATCTATCTCCCCTAAAACTATATCCAATGTACCCAAAGTAACAACCATATCTTGTATTAATTGCCCTTTTGATATTTCTGGAAGAAGGGATAAATTTGAAAAAGCTGCACTTCTGTATTTAACCCGATAAGGTTTATCAAATCCATCGGAAACAACAAAAACTCCGTATTCTCCTCTTGGAGATTCGGTTTTTACATAAACTTGACCAGGTTTTACATCCATTTTCCATCCTAATCTTATATCAATATGAGGCTGAGATTTTACAAAAGGATCTTCCAAAATTTTAACCACTTGCTCAAGAATCTTTATACTTTCTTCCATTTCTTTCATTCTTACCAGATACCTTGCCATGTTATCTGAAGCGGTTTCAAACGGTATTTCAAAATCAAGCTCATCATATAATAGATAAGGTTCTGCTCTTCTAATATCCCATCTTACTCCAGCAGCTCTTAATACAGGACCCGAAGCCCCATAACTTAAAGCTAAATCCTGGGGTATAATCCCTACATCCTCCATCCTCGCTACGAATATCGGATTCTCCGTTAAAATTCCATGAAGATCTGGTAACTTCCTTTTTAGTAAAATTAAAAATTCTCTTACATCGTTAAGTGTACTATCTGCTATGTCGTAAGCTACACCTGATGGTCTAATGTAGTGAAGAGTAAGCCTCGCTCCTACAAGTTTTTCAAAAATTGATAATATGTACTCCCTTAACTCAAAAGCCCAAAGAAAAGGAGTAACTGCTCCAGAATCCAAAGCTATTAAACCATACCATAATAAATGGCTTGCTAATCTATTCAATTCCACAGCTAAAACCCTTAAAGCCTGAGCTTTCCTAGAAGGTATTATTCCATTTAACTCCTCCACAGCTAAACAAATGGGTAAATTCATATTCATTGCAGAGATATAATCCTGCCTGTCAGTTAAATGTATACCCTGCAAATAAGTAAGACTCTCAGCAATCCTCTCCATACTTCTATGAAGATAACCAATTATAGGCTTAATTTCAAGAATTACTTCTCCATCAAGTTTTACAAGTAATTGTAGTATTCCGTGGGTTGAGGGATGTTGCGGCCCCATAGCAACCCACATCTCCTTTATCTCTATACCATCTTCCAAAGCTATGGTATCCTCTTTATTTATCCAAAAAGACAAACTTTTTTCCTGTAACATTTCTAACCTCCTACTTTTTAACCCCATTAATATATTTCCAAAGGGTATAAATCTTTCCTTTATTTAAAAGGATGAAATAAAAATTGCTGTAAATTTATATAATATGATAGAAAAACCAAAAGGTACTAATGATTTCCTTTACCCAGAAAGTAAAATAAGAGAAACCATAATTAGTAAAATAACCCAAATTTTTGAAAAATTTGGTTATAAACCTATAGAAACCCCTATCTTTGAATACGTTGATTTATTTAAAAGAAGCGCGGGTATAACCAGTGATATAGTTAGTAAAGAAATGTATGAATTCGTCGATAAAAAAGGAAGAAATTTAGCACTAAGACCAGAAATAACAGCCCCCGTCGTAAGAGCAATACTTCAAAATAACCTTACAAACCAAAACCTAATTAAACTCTACTACTTTGGATACATATTTAGATACGAAAAACCACAAAAAGACAGATACCGACAAGCTACACAATTCGGTGTAGAATATTTCGGACAAGAAGAATACTTAGCAGATTTCGAAATTATATACTTAACTTATCTTCTATACAAATCCACCTTTAACCTTGACGTACAGATTCATATAAACAGCATTGGCTGTAAACAATGTAGACCAACCTACAGAGAAAAAATTTATCAATACTTTTCGAACTTTCAAGATAAACTATGCAAAGATTGTCAAAAAAGATTAAACGAAAACCCCTTAAGAATACTGGATTGTAAAAACCCAACATGTAAAGAGATATCTTCCCAAGCTCCTAAATCAACAGATTACCTATGCAATGACTGTAAAAAACATTTTTCTAAACTTTTACAAAGCCTAGAAAAACAAAATTTACCTGTAATACAAAACCCTCTCCTAGTAAGAGGTTTAGACTATTACAATAGAACCGTTTTTGAGGTTAAAATTGAGAGTGTAGATTTAGCAGGTGGCGGAAGATATGACTACTTAGTAAGCCAACTAAGCAACAATAAATACAATATCCCTGCTGTAGGATTCGCCGGCGGCCTAGAAAGACTAACAAACATACTAAAAGAAAAAAATAAACTATCTTTAGAAGAAAATATAAAAATCAACTTAATATCTTTAACCGAACAAGCAGACGAAATGATTTTAAATTTTTATGTAAAACTAATCCAAAAGATAACCAAAGAAAAATTACCTGTGGAAATATTATTAACTAAATTCTCAAATTTATCCAAAGCTCTAAAAACAGCTGATCAAACAAAAGTTGATTACTCAATATTCGTAGGAGAAGAGGAACTACAAAACGAAGAACTAACACTCAAAATAATGAAAACTGGTAAACAAGAGAAAATGAAAATAGAGAACTTTTTTTCTACACTTTATAATTTCATTCAATCCTCTCTTTAAAATCCAATCTTCAATATAAACAGGAGGGTGCTATATTTTACACCCTCTAACCTTTATACTTTATACCATTTATATAATTGAGATCCCCTTTCTTCAGAATTTACTTTAGCAAATTCAACCTTGTCTCTTACTTCTCTAAATTCCTTACTAAAAAGCACCGACGGCCGCACCTATAGGCCCGCTTGCTATAAATCCAAGACCCGTTATAGCTGTAATAAACACCACTTACTAATACTTCTTTTGCTTTATAATCCCCTGCTCTTTCCTACTACCAAAGAATCCCACGCCGTAGCTTCCACTTCATCACCAGATATCTTTGCTTCCCTTTTCCCTAAAAAACTCGATACCTCAACTTGGATGCTATAAAAAAATTACACTCTCAAATTACTTAGCATACTATTTAGATTCCTAAGTTTTTCAACTATATCGTTCACTTTCTTTTCAATATATTCGTCGGTAATCTTAAGTTCCTCTTTATTTTGGAATTCATATAAAGCAAATTCAATTATTTGTGAATACACCTCTTTTATAGCCGTTACAATATCTTCTTTGCCAAGGAAACTAAGTTTTTCCAAAGTCCTCTTATAGTTACTTTCCTCTAAAATCCCATTAACTTTATTAACTACATATTGTCCAACAATTAGAAGATTATTCACCAAATTTTCATATTTCCTTAATTTAAGATCTCTTTGAATTTCATCTAACTTAGAGTTAAAATTAATTTTTGAGTAATCTATGGGTACTATTTTTTCCATAATTTTTTCTTTTTGTTGATAGAGTTTATCTACGGTTATAACTGATTCTTCCTGGTTTTGTTTTTCTATGGTTTTAGAAGGAGCGGAAAGAAGTTTGTAAAGCCAATATAATCCTAAAATCAATATAGTTAATACTATTATAACACCTATAACTATTAGAGCAATATTTAACCAATTTGATTCTTGAGTGGGATCAACAGGAGAAGTAGTTGGTGGATTTATAGTAGGAGAAGTGGTATTAGGTGGACCGGGAAAATTGGGGCTAGGTTGAGGAGGATTAGGTTGAGGGAAAGGAAAAGGACCTGGTTGAGGACTTGGCTGAGGACTTGGTTGAGGACCTGGCTGTGGACCTGGTTGTGGATAAGGCTGAGGACTTGGCTGAGGACCTGGTTGTGGACCCGGTTGCGGACCTGGCTGTGGGCCAGGCTGCGGACCCGGTAAAGGAGGATTATAACCCGACAAAACAACCCTTATCGTTAAAGCTCTTGAAGAATCCATCGGCGCAAATTTATTATACTTTAAATTATTATCATTTACAACATAAGACAAACCTATATCTTTTAAAGTAAACTCCCCTTCTTGTCTAGCTTGCAAAACATAAGTATAAGTTAAATCCATTACATCATAATCATTAGCTTGGAAAATCTTTCTATCAACAGATCTGGAAATAACATTAAAATAACTAAGAAACTCCTCTATTTTTAGTAATTTAAATTCATCTTCTACATACCAATTAGTATTCGAAGGACTTTTAAAATTAATATTAATAGTAAGATAAAAACTTTCACCAACACTAACAGTAGTCTTAGAAGACTGTGGTATTATCTCCACTATGTTACCATAGTTATCAGTAAATGAAGAAAATAAAAAATATAAAACCACCAAAATAAAAACAAATAATTTATTTATTAATCTATCCTTTACCATTTTATCCTCCTTTCAAAATATGGTTACTTTCAAAATACGGTTAGGTAACACAATTTTACTTTCTATTATTCTTAGCATTTTATCAATAATTTCATTAGGTGAATTTTTTGAAGTATTGAAGTAAAAAAATATCCTATCCGAAAAAACTAAAGGAAGTTTTTTGTAAAGATTTTGGATTAACTCAATTTTTTCAATTTCACCATCAAAGAGTTTTTTTCCTTTTTTCTGTTGTATTCTGTTTATTATATCCTGTTTATCAGCTTCCAGTACAAAAGTTAAACTAGGCAATTCATTTTCTTCAAATATCAATTTTTTATGTATATAAATCAAATTATTAAAATCTATGGTCCGTTGTAAGAGTACCTGATAGACTACAGTACTATCTATGTATCTGTCAAAAATTAAAATTTGGTTTTCTTTATCTTTTTGAGAGTTATTAACCAAATTGTTAATTAGTTTTTTTCGTGAAATGAGAAAAAGAAGGGTAAGGTATTTTTGATTGCTTAAGTTATTTATATTTGTGGAATATATTTCTTCTGTAAAGTAAGCTGGTTCGTGATATAGTTTAGTTAAAAAATCTGGGTAATTTTCACTAATTTTTTGGTAAAGTAAGTTTGCTATAGTACTTTTACCTACGCCATCTGCTCCCTCTATAGAAATAATATTCATCATTATTTATTATGTGCCATTAAATTTTGTATTTCTTTTAGTAATTCGAAAACAACCTCTAAAGGTTTTCTTTTTCCTTGTTCTATTTCATCTATCTTTTTTAGTAATTCAGTAGTTCTTTTTTCATCTACAAATTCACTATAATTTTGTGTTAGTAAGGAGTTTACTATTAATCCTTTTTTTGTAGGGATAAGTTTATTAAATTTTTCAATAATGTACCCACGTGAGAATAATTTTTGTATAGTGTGAGCATAAGTGGAAGGCCTTCCGATTTCTTTTTCTCTCATCATTTTTACTATATCCGCCTGAGAATATAGAG
This sequence comes from bacterium, assembly GCA_046294045.1. Lineage (GTDB taxonomy): Bacteria > DRYD01 > DRYD01 > DRYD01 > DRYD01 > DRYD01. Next base: position 16,021 of record JBKBIY010000009.1, read on the forward strand.
TAGTGGTAGGTTTTTTAACATTTTTCACTTTTACTTTGTATTTTCCGGGTTGTAGGATTTTAGATTTATAAGCAAGATAAGGAAAAATTTCAAAAGCTTTACCAAAGATTTCAATTACCCTTTCTTGTTCTGTTTGCGCACATTTATCATCTTGCCTAAGTGAAAATCTATACCTAGCTACTTTTACGTAGTTATCTTTAGTAAAGCAAGCAAGGAATCTTCTATATATCATCTCGTATAACCTAAAAGCTTGAGAATTAAGTTTATCTTGGTAAAGTATTTTTACATCTTCTGGTTCTAAAAACTTGGTAATTCTGATAGCTTCATGAGTGCTAGGTTCTCCAAAATTTTTATAATTAAATTCCCACCCTTTTTTATTAAATATTTCCTTTGCTAATGATACTCCATAATCTGAGATGTAATAACTTTCTGTTCTATGATAAGTTATTAATCCATTTTCAAAGAGTTGTTGAAGTATTTTCATAGTTTCAACAGAATTAATTTTTAGTACATTATTTGCAAAGATTATTATATCTGAGGTGTTAAATGGTGTTACATTAATTTTTTGTTGATATTCTTGGATAATTTGTACTTCAAGTTCTGCTTCTCCTTTTATGTCACTATCAGCAAATTGTATTTTAAAATCTTCAATTTCCACAACGGAAAATCTTTTTTTGTTAGTATATTCTTTATATCTTTGACAAACCCAATGAAGTACAGGGCTTTGAACCCTACCCGCTGAAATATTATATTCCTCCATTTTTTCCTTCATTATTTTACTTAAGAAAAATCCTATCCATCTATCTTCAATTCTTCTTACTAATTGAGCTTCAACAAGGTTTTGTCTTATATCAATAGGATTACTAAGAGCATTTACTATTGCTTTTTTTGTTACTTCATTAAATATAATTCTTTTATAATTTTGGCAATTTAATAGATTTACAACATCGTAAGAAATTTTTTCACCTTCAGCATCAGGATCAGTTGAAACTATTAACCCATCACTAAAAAAACTTAAAGTTTTCAAACTACTAACATTTTCCAAGCTACTTGTAATATTAATTGATGAACAATATATACATCTTGAAGAAGTAGAAGCAAAAGTCTTCTTACAATCTTTACACTTCTTTATAGAACAATACAAAGTGTTAACATTCTTAACATCTCCATTATCAAAATCAACGATTACATTGTAAATATTTCCTTTTTGATTTATTTCATCTACACATAGTTCTACAACATGTCCTAAAGAAGGTACTATAAGCAGTACTCCGATAGGGCTAACAACTTCAAAAGCTTGAGAATTTCCTATTTTTATGACCCCAGGGTTACCAAACATCTGCGCTATTTGTCTTGCTTTGGTAGGACTCTCCACCACCATTAAATAAGTCTTAAAATCAAATTCCTTGGGATCAGCATCCTTTCTCCTTGACTGATCTATCTCTTCTTTTAATTTTTTTAAACATACCTCTTCAAAAGATTTTATATCAAAATTATTAAATCTAGCAAGTTTTGATAACGGTTCAAAAAAAATTTCATCATCAAAAATGAAACTGACTCCTTTAGTAATTCCATAAGGAGTTATTCTTGAGCATCTTCCTGAAGCCTGAAGATAAGTTTTAATATCCACAGAATATAATAAGTTTTCCTTAACAACAAAAGCAGAAATTACCTTAGGTTGCTCTATTTCACTTATGTATTCCTTAATTTTTTGTAAAGAAACCATCTTTCTTTTGAAAAAAAGATTGGAAAGGAATTTCTGAATGAAAAAGGTGTTTCTATAGTTTTCCAAATTTAATAGATCGATTTTCCTTTTGGGAACCCCCCAAAATACTGTATACCTTATTTTATAAGGAAGATCTAGACCTCTAACAAGTATACTGTAAGGTGAAGCAATCCCTATAAGATAATCTATACCTTCCTTTATTTTTTCTATTTCTTCTATTTCATTTGTATCTTCATCATTTTCCTCTTCATTTTCTATTATTTCCTCTTCGTAAATATCTACCAATTCATCTATCTTTTTTATATTACTGGAATTTATGAATTTACTGTTAGGTATTTCCTTTTCCAAAGTTAGGGCTTCTTCTTGTGAAGTGGTAAAGATTATTGCTCCCGGCCCCATTTCTTTTAGTATGCTCTTCAAATTATCAATATCCTTTTTAGGTATAAAAACATCGTCTATATTCCTAACAAAATTAATAGAATTACCTACATCAAAATTAAGAAGTTTTCTAAATAAAATGGTATTTATTCCCCTTTTCAAAGTAGCAGAAGAGATTACAAGTGTTCCAACTTTTTCTTTAAGATTTTCCATTTCATTTAACAATTCCGGTGAAACTTCAAAATTATTGCTTTTAGCTAAATTTATAGAATTTTCAGAAAAACCAAGCAATTTAAGTATTCTAATTGTACTTTTTGACCCACGTGACACACTATCTAAATCGTCTACAAAAACGTAATGAAATCTAAAAGACTCTATTA